>PLXG01000236.1 GCA_003153195.1 Myxococcales bacterium | reverse complement strand
TGAATCAGGTCGAGCGTTGGTTTGCAAACTTGACGGAGCAGGCTTTGCGACGCAGCAGCCATACGAGCACCGCTGAACTCGAGGAAGCGATCGACCTGTACCTCGAAGCCAGCAACGCATCCCCGAAGCCGTTCGTCTGGACGAAGACGGCCGATCAGATCCTGGCCAGCGTCGCTCGTTTCTGTTCCAGGACGATCGAGCAGGCGAGTTCTTGATGCTTTTGCGGACTCAGCACACTAGGTGTACGGCGTTGTAGTGCACGAAGACGGCTGCCACGTAACGCCAGGGCTCCGCCGTGCCGAGCGACCCGAGCAGCGCCCCAAAGCGCAGCGTCGTCGACATCGAAAATTGATCTGAATAGAGCGGTAGCCGGTGGTCGCTGATGATGCACAACGCAAACACCAGCAAGCACAAGCCGAGGAAGATGCGCGTGATGGCCGCGTCGCCGGTGAAGGTGTTCTGAAAGAAGCCGATCACGCCCGAAGCGAGCGGACCGGGCAGCGGGCGCCCACAACGATAGCAGCGCCGTTCGCCCGCAGAATTCAGCCCGCGGCAGAACGGGCAGACCGTGGCGTGAGTCGGCATTTCGCGCCGGTCTTCGGCCTTTCACCCCTTTATTGCAAGCGATTTCGCGTCTTGCCGTAAGCCCGCGGCCCGCGCGCCCGTTCTCAATACGTGAACCCCAGCGCCGCCTTTGCCGTCGGTCAGCAGCCGACCTTCGGGCCGTTCGACTGGCGCGGGGTGCTGTTTGGACCTGCGGGCGCCCACTCCCCACAGTTGTGTAGAGTGCCTGCGGTGGGCGACTCGGCACAGCTGGAGGCCGAACGGGCCCTCGCCTTGCGTGCTCAGGCGGGAGAGCGCGATGCGCTCGGGGCGATCTTGCGTCAGTACGGCCCGCGCTTGTACCGCAGCGTGCTGCTGCCCCGCTTGGGCAGCGCGGCCACCGCCGAAGAAGCGCTGTCGCGAACGTACGTGAAGGTGCTCGAGCGATTCGATCAGTTCACCTGGCAGGCGGTCGGCGTGTACCCCTGGCTGCGCGTGGTCGCCCTGCGCGTCGCGCTGGACATGCTGCGCGCTCGCAAACGCGAGCTGCTGTTCGAGCCGGAGGACGTCGAGCGCGAGCTGGAGCACGCCGAGCGCGACGCGCGCGAAGCCGACGAGCTGGAGCGCTACGACCTGAATTGCGCCAAACAGCGCGTGCGTGACGTGCTCGGGCGGATCAACCCACGCTACGCGGATGCGATCCGGCTGCGAGTCCTCGAAGAGCGCTCGCGCGAGGAAGCGGCGCTTTCATTGGGCGTCAGCGTCGCGACCTTCGACGTGGTACTCCATCGGGCGATGGCCGCGCTGCGCAAGGCTCTCCCGCAAGGAGGCAACGAGTCATGACCCCTGACGACTCCGAGCCCGACCTGCCGGAGCTCGACGCGGCAGAAGAGCGGCGCTTGGCGACCCTGCTCAAGAGCGCGTTCGCACCCGACGAAATCGACCCCGCGCGTCACGAGCGCTTGCTGCTCTCAGCGCTCGAGGACCCCTTCGCCACGCCTAGCCCGGAGGAGATTGTGGAGAGCGAGCGCTTGCGCCGCGCGCTCGACGGTGACGGCGATCATCTGGATTTGGTTTTGGCGCGCGCGCTGGCTGCCGCCTATGCGCCGAGCGGGGCTCCGCCCAAAGCGCTCCCTCCGGCTACGCTGACGGCCAAGAGCAAGCCCACGGCCAAGGTTTTTTACGTCCGCTTCGCCGGAGTCGCGGCGGCGCTCGCCGCGGCGGCCGCGGTGTTGTTCATGGTCAGCGCGCGTAACACTAGCCCCGAAGCTTCAGCGCCGGAGCTGCCGGCCCTGGCGCTCGTGCAATCGCGCAGCACGGCAGCGCTATTTCAAACCGCATCCGTCGGTCCGCCTTCGGCGCGCATCGATCGCATCGCCAGCGTGCGCGAGCGTGATTTGCGCGCCAACCGCTACGCCATGTGGGGCGTGCGATGAAGCGCCTGCTGCTCCTGTGCTGCGCGCTCGGCCTGGTCGCGTGCAGTCGTGCCGAGCGCACCGCGGCTGAGCGCTGCACCGAGCAGGACGCCGGCAGTCCGGTTGACCCGCTGCTGCTCGCGTTCCTGAGTCGCGCTCGCTCGGCCCACCATGCCGCCGACAATCTGGAGACGAACGGCGACCTGAACGGCGCACTGACGCCCCTGGCTGGCCTCGTCGCTGGCCCGCTTCCGCACCGCAACGGTGCGGAGCTCGCACCGGAAGTGCGCGAGGTGCTCGCCGACACGTTGGCGCGCTTGGCGGATTTCCACAGCCGCCTGGGCGCGTTCGACCAAGCCCTGGCAGACGTCAAGGCGGGCCTCGAGAACGCCGGCGGCACCAACTACTTCCAGGGGCACCTGCTGGAGACGCAGGGGCTAGTCGAGGAACGCCGTGCGAAATCGCTCGAGGCGAGTGATCCGAAGGCGGCCGCTGAGGCGCGCCGGCTGGCCATCGGCCTCTTGGAGTCGGCCATGGTCGTGCAGTCGAAGGTGATCGAACAGGGGACCGAAAAGCCGGCCGGAGCCGGGAATCCGGCCGCTTCAGCCGCTCCCGCGGCGACGCCGCACTAACGCATCGCGTTATGCCCGTTTCGTCGATTGCAGAAAAAACTAAGGCATAGCTACACTTGCGGACGTTCCATTAGGGGATCGAGTGGCTACAACCCCGCCGCACATGCGACTGCCTCACCTGGTCGATGGGATCGACCTCAGGGCTTTGCCGATCGGGCCGGCTGAAGCGTTCGTGTTGTCGCGCGTGGACGGCGTCACCAGCGTGCTCGAGATCGCTGAGGCCGCGGGGCTGGACCTGTCGGCCGTCGCCGCCACGCTGGGCGCGCTCACCCGGCTGGGCGCTGTTCGCTTCGACGATCCGGCGCCAGCGCCGGGCGACTCGGCTCGCGTCATGCGCCCTGCGGCGCGCGTGTCTGGGTCGATGCGCATCGGGCCGATCATCGAGGCCAGCGGCCAGGTCGAACCGCATCACCCGGCGGCTGCGCTGTACGACCCGCGCGAGCTCGACGAAGCCGTCGACCTGGAGCCAGAGCGCAAGCGCGTGATCCTGGAAGCGTTTTACCACATGGGCGCCGCAACCCACTATCAGCTGCTGAAAGTCGATCCGAACGCGGACAAGCGCGCGATCAAGGCCGCCTACTACGAGGTGGTCAACGTCTTTCACCCCGATCGCTATTTCGGGAAAAACCTGGGCTCGTTCAAGCCCAAGATCGAGCGCGTCTTCGCCAAGCTCACCGAGGCGTACGACGCGATCACTCGGCCCGGACCGCGCGCGGAGTACGACGCGTACCTGGCATCACTCAAGAAAACGCGCGAATTCGACCACAAGCAGTCGGACTCGACACTGCAGGCTCAAGTACAGGCAATCCAACATCAAATCGAAGAAGAGGCGCGGGCCGCAGAGCGCGCCCACGCCGCTCTGAGCAGCGTGTCGTCCGAGCGCAGCATCACGCCAGAGGCGGCGCCGGCGCCGATTTCGAGTCGCAACCCGCCCTCGGGATCGCAGCCGCGCCTGAACTCGGTGCGCCCCACGCTCGATCCCGAAGCGCGCAAACGGGCCCTGGCCCGCAAGCTTGGTGGCCGAAACGTCTCGGGCACCATGCCTGCGACGCAGGTGCCGTCCGTCACTTCACCTCCACCGCCCACGAGCACTGCCGCGCACGAGCGCGCCGGCGAAGATCTGAAGCGGCGCTACGATCAGCGCATCACCCAGGCGCGTGAAAAGCAAGCCGAGCGCCTGCTGCTCAACGCACGTGCCTCGCTCGCAAACAAGGATCCACTAGCCGCGGTGAACGGCCTGCGCATCGCGGCCACGCTCGTCCCCGATAACGCGGAGATCAGCGCACGCCTCCAAGAGGCGCAAACCGAGGCCACGGTACTCCTCGCCGATCACTATCTGGCTCAGGCACAATACGAGGAGCGCGAAGGGCGCCTCGTGGACGCCGCGCGCTCGTACGGCCGGGCGACGTTGGGCAGCCCACTCGCGCGCACCTTCGAGCGCGCAGCCTACTGCACCCTGATGGCCGAAGGTGACCTGCGCGTTGCCGGCGATTACGCCCGAAAGGCGGTCGCTTTGGTGCAAGCCGCACAGGCGTCCGGTCAACCCGTGACCCTTGGCGAGGAAGCCCAGGCTCGGGTAACTCTGGCCCGAATCTACGTGGCGGCAGGCATGAAGCAGAGCGGCCTGGCTGAATTCGAGCGTGCCGCGACGCTGGCGCCCAAGGATGATACTATCCGNNGGCTCAGTATGGAGCGTGTAATCGGCATCGACCTCGGAACGACGAATTCCTGCGTCGCCATTTTGGAGGGCGACACGCCCGTCGTGATTCCGAACCGAGGTGGATACAAGACCACGCCAAGCGTCGTTGCGGTGACAGAAGCCGGCAAGCGGCTGGTCGGTCACATTGCCAAGCGCCAAGCCATCACCAATGCCGAGAACACGGTCTACGCCGCCAAGCGCCTGATCGGCCGCAAGTGGAACTCGCCGCAGGTCAAGAACGCGATCATGACCTCCAGCTACACGATCGTGGAAGGCCCGCACGCAGACGTGCGCATCAAGCTGCGGGACAAGACCTACTCGGTCCCCGAAATCAGCTCGATGGTCCTCCAAGAGATGAAGATCGTGGCCGAGGATTACCTCGGAGAGCCGGTGAAAAAGGCTGTGGTCACCGTGCCCGCCTACTTCAACGACGGACAAAGACAGGCCACCAAAGACGCCGGGCGCATCGCCGGTCTCGATGTCATTCGCATCATCAATGAGCCGACCGCAGCCGCGCTGGCTTACGGTTTTGGAAAAAACCTCGAGCGGCGCATCGCGGTGTTCGATCTCGGCGGCGGCACCTTCGACATCTCCATCCTCGAGCTCGGCTCTGGCGTATTCGAAGTGGTCTCGACGGCGGGCGATACTTTTTTGGGCGGAGAAGATTTCGACAAGCGCATCATCGATTGGCTGGTGTTCGGGTTCGCCAAGGATCACAAGATCGATCTGCGCACGGACAAGATGGCGCTGCAGCGACTCAAAGACGTCGCCGAACGCGCCAAGTGCGATCTCTCGAGCGCGGCGGAAGCGGAGATCAGCCTGCCGTTCATCACTTCGCGCGGCGCCGAGGCGCTGCACCTGCACAAGAAGATCACCCGCGAGAAGCTCGAGGAGCTCACCGACGATTTGATCGAGCGCACCATTCAGATCTGCGAAAAGACGCTGAGCGAAGCCGGGCTCGAGCGCTCGAGCATCGAAGAGGTCGTACTCGTCGGTGGCATGACCCGTATGCCCAAAATTCAGCAGCGGGTCGCTGCCTATTTTGGGCTCGAGCCGTGCCGAGGTGTGCATCCCGACGAAGTGGTGGCGATGGGCGCGGCGATTCAGGGCGTGGCGCTGATGCAGCCGGAGAGCGACATGCTGCTCCTCGACGTGACGCCGCACTCGCTCGGCATCATGATCGTGGGCGGGTATTTTCACAAACTAATCGAGCAGAACACCACGGTGCCGGCGCAAGCCAGCTATCCCTTCACGACGGTGAAAGACAATCAGACCTCGGTGAAGATTCTGGTGCTGCAGGGCGAGAACGAGCGCGCCGAAGAGAACGAGCTGCTCGGAGAGTTCATCCTGACCGGGCTGCGCCGCGCGCCCAAAGGCGAGGTAGAGATCGCGGTCAGCTTCGAGATCTCGGCCGACGGCATCGTCAGCGTCGCCGCCACTGACACCGAGACCGGACAGAAACAGGCCATCACGGTCACGGCCACCAGCGGGCTCACCGAGGACGAAATTCGTCGCATGGTGCACGACTCACGCGAGCAGCTGGTCGATCGAAAAATGTCGGAGGAGTTCGAGGGGAAAAAGCAGTCGGCCGAAAAGCTCATCGATGAGATCGAGGCGCTCTATTCGTTGGTCGAAGGCGAGATCGCCAGCAGCGACTTTGGCAAGGATGCGCTGAGCAACGCCAAGCTGGTGGTCGATCGCACGCGCAGCGCGATCGGCGCCAAGGATCAGATCAGCGTCGAGGAGAGCACCGATGCGCTGATTCGCACGCTCAACATGTTCAAAGGCGTGGTGGCCAAGGCGAACGTCGGCTGATGTCCAAGCGGACCAAAGATCTGCCGTCTCCGAATCGGCCAGCGCCGGATGCGGCCGCACCGGAAAGTGACGACGGATGGGCGCCGCTGCCGCTCAGACCGAATGGCGACAGCAACGCCTGGAGCGCGACTGCGACCCCTTTGGCTCATGAAAGCGCGCCTTCGACCCACGAGAGCGCGGCGGTGAACCACGGAAGCGCGGCGATGAACCACGGAAGCGCGGCTGCGACCCACGAGAGCGCGACCGCGATCGACGATGGTGCGGCTGCGGTCCGGCGATCTCGTCCGACGCGTTCGATCGTCTCGAGAGACAAGACTCCGTCGTCCTTCATGCCTGCCGGCCCTGATCGGGATACCATGCCCGACGAAAACTGGTCCTCGGCGCACACCGATACCGGGCTCGAGCCGCTCGAAGTCGAGGAGCTCACCGATGACGTTCTGCGCGAGTTGTCCACCGATTCCGAGATCGATCCCAGCCCGACGCGCGAGTCCGATACGCTGGCGGCACTCGGGATTCGCGTCGAGACCAAGAAATCCGGCAAGGAGCTCACCATCGAGCTCGAAGCCGAACCAATGGAAGCGGACGAGCTGGTCAGCTTCGCGGTCGAATCGTCGGTCAAGCCGAGCCCGCTCGACGGCGACGATCTTCGTCGGACCTTGGCCGGAATCATGGAAGGGGCGCAGGCCGCGTTCGATCGCGCCGACGTCACCAAGGCCACCGAGATCGCCGAGCGCGCGCTCACTTTGGGTGGCGGACCCTCGGCAGCCGCGTTTCAACCCTACGCGCCGCTGCTGTTACGAATTTATGAAAGCGCGGTCGGTTCGGGCCAAGGTGTGCTTCGCCCTCGCACCGGCCAGGCCGCGCAGGTGATGGCGCTCGATTCTCGATCGGCGCATCTGCTCTCGCGCATCGACGGAGCGCTGACCGTCGATCAGCTTCTCGAGGTGAGCGGAATGCCCCGGCTGGAGGCGCTCAGACTGGTGGCGTTGCTCATCAAACGTGGCGTGGTCAGCACCATCCGCCCCGCCTGAATCCGGCGAGCTGCGCGCTCTTTCGGCGTGGCATTTTTTTTCTGTTTTCGGTATAGCTCCCGCCGAGGGAATCGGAAAATGCCAAAGAAAATCGTGCTCGCATATTCGGGCGGCCTCGACACTTCGGTCGCGCTGCGTTGGCTCAAGGAAACCTACCAGGCGGAAGTGATCGCCTACTGCGCCGACGTTGGACAGGGCGAAGATCTCGAAGCGGTGCGCAAGAAGGCCATCGCAACGGGCGCCAGCAAAGTCTACATCGACGATCTGCGCGAAGAGTTCGTGCGCGACTTCGTATTTCCGGCGCTGAGAGCCGACGCGGCCTACGAGCAGGACTATCTCATGGGCACCTCGCTGGCTCGCCCAATCATCGGCAAGGGCCAGATGGAGGTGGTCAAAAAAGAGGGCGCCGACGCGGTCTCTCACGGCTCGACCGGCAAAGGAAACGATCAGGTCCGTTTCGAGCTGGCCTACTACCACTTCAATCCGCAGATCGAGATCATCGCACCTTGGCGCATCTGGGATCTGAAGAGCCGCTCGCAGATGATCGCCTACACCAAAGAGCACAAGATTCCCATCGAGGCTTCGCTGGAGAAGCCGTATTCGATCGATCGCAACCTCTTCCACACCAGCTACGAGGGTGGCATCCTCGAAGATCCGTGGAAGGAGCCGGACGCCGCCATGTTCCAGCTCACGCGCGATCCAGAGAAGGCGCCCGACAAGCCGCGCTACGTCGAGATCGAATTTTCCGAAGGCACGCCGATCGCTATCGACGGTGAGAAACTTTCGCCGGCCAAGCTGCTGGAAAAAGCGAACTCGATCGCCGGTGAGCACGGCGTCGGACGCGTCGACATCGTGGAAGATCGCTATGTCGGAATGAAGGCGCGTGGTGTGTACGAGACGCCCGGTGGCACGCTGCTTCGTCGCGCGCGTCGCGCAGTCGAGACGCTCACGCTCGATCGCGAGGTGATGGCGCTGCGCGATTCACTCATGCAGCGCTACGCGCAACTGGTCTACAACGGATTTTGGTTTGCCCCCGAGCGCGTGCTGTTGCAATCGATGATCGACGAAGCCGTGCGGGGCGTGACCGGCGTATCGCGCATCAAGCTTTACAAAGGAAGCTGCACCGTCGCTGGTCGCCGCGCGCCAAAGTCGCTCTATCGTCCCGACATGGCCACCTTCGAAGCCGAGCAGGTCTACGATCAGAAGGACGCGGGCGGCTTCATCAAGCTGAACGCGCTACGCCTCCGCATCGCCCGCAGCCTCGCCCTCAAAGAATAATTTAGGGGGTGTTCCTAATTACTTCCCGTCGGCAAACGGGCCTTGCAGCTCGGGCTCCTCGCTCCGTTTGCCTCGGTCCAGTAATTAGGAACACCCCCTCGTCGGGCAGCCCTCTTCAGCGCGTCATGGCACCGGAGCGACGAACGTCGCCCGGCGTTCGCGCGATCAGATGGTGATCGCCGACGGAGAGATCGCGCGGCAGATGGAGGGTGGCGCGAAATGTTCCGTCGGTGAGTGTGGTGGTGGTGCCGACCAAGACTGCGGCATCGCCGTCTTCCAGGTAGAGATCGACCGACAGTCCACCGGCTTCGTCCGGCGCATTCGCCGTGACACGTCCAGCCGCTTCGAGTGAGTCGCCGCGAAATGCGGAGCGGGTGGCGATCGAAACTGAAATGGTCGTGGGAACTAGGACCACGTCGGAGCGGACGTTGTGGCGCGCCAGTACGTCGAGCTTCACACGCTCGGCGGTGCCCGACCCGGCACCCGAGCCCACGCCCGAACCGGACTGCGCATCGAAATGGGCGCGCGGCACTTGCGCCGATCCGAACGTAGACGGTTTGGGCAGCGGATCTTCCCCCTTGGGCGAGTAGGGCGCCCTGCGCTCGGCGCCGGCCAACGACGCATCCGCTCGCGCGCCGCCGAGATTGATCTGTCGCCAACCGAGATTGGGAATCCAAACTTCGACGAATACGTGCAGCTCGTTTTGCACGTAGCGCGTAGGAATTCCGGCGGCGAGCGCAGTGATCATGAACGCGAACGAGCGGTGGCGACAAACTCCTCGACGAGACAGCGCCAAATCGAGATAGGTGGACGCGCTGTGGGCAGGCAGATCCCCCTCTTGAAACGAGCGAAAGTAGGTGACCAGCGGATCGAGTACTGAGCGAAGAGATTGCTCGCGAGTAGGATGAAGATGCATGCGCTCGAGCACGATCCGCGCGCGCGCCAAAAGGTCGGGCGGCAGGGGGGGGAGGGCCGGCTCGTCGCCGATTCGAATCTCGTGCGAGATCGGGCCAGCGTAGTAGGTCTGCGCAGTGTCGGCGAGCCAAGTGAGTGTGTGTCGGCCATCGACCGCGGCGGATACGAAGAGGTTCTCGGCGCTGTCACGCGCGAAGCGAATTTCGCCCGCGATGGGCGGCGTCGTACCCGCGTAAAGGACGTGCAGTCCGGCCGCCGGCGAAGGAATCGCGATCCACGCGCCGGCCTTGAAGTCGACGGTCGCTTGGCCCCAGAAGGCATCCCGCTCGGTCGCGCGCGCGGCCGTTTTTTCGATCGCGACTTTCTTCGAATCGCGCACCGAAAGGACCTCTTCGGACGAAATCTGATCGAAAACTTTTCCGCGCTCCATCGGGTAGACCGACGGGCTGAAGAGCTCGTGATAGACCAGCTTCTGATTTGGATCCCAGCTGGTGATCGAATCGGCGGCAGCTTCGCCGATGGTCTGCGACGAAAAGATCGGCGAGTCGTTACGTGATTCGGGGGCGGGCGCGGCGATGCGCTCGCCGTCCTGTTCGATGGCAACCGGCGTCTCATCGCGAGAGGCGAGTGGAAGCGAATCGTCGAAGCAAAGGCCGTCCCGGCAGCGAACGCCTACCTCCACCCGCTCGTGCAGAATCGGCGTGGCGTGGACCGAGGAGCCTCCAAAAGCGACCTCCCACGAGACCAGGGCCAAGAGGCCCCATCCAGCCCAGCGCATGAAAAATCCTAGCTCATTTTAAGGGGTTCGGCCGGCCTTTTGCGCAAAGACTTGCGATCCTGGGTGAAACCGGTAGAAACAGTAATTAGATGCGCTCTCTCGTCGGTATTTGTGTCGTTTTGTTGGCCGCTCCCGCGATGGCGATGTTGCCGCTCGGCACGAGCTCCTCGAGCTCGGCGACCAGCTTGATGCACAAGAGCCCCACCGTTCCGATGATGAAGCCGGTCTCGCCGATCAAGCCACCGATACACCGCAAGAAGCTCGAAGACACCGCGTTTGGTTTTCAGCGCGAGGGTCTAGTTGACCAGGCCCGCCGTCCCGTCGAGGAGCAGATCAAAAGTCAGCGCGATGCGGCGGAACAAAAGAGCGATCACGCCTGGCGGGAGAATCTTCCCAACACGCGGCGTGAAGAGCTCGCGCGAACCGCAGGTGCACATCTTCTCGCGCGATCGGAGCGAGGTATCACCAGGCCGGATCGCGAAGCTCCGGCGGCGCGGCCGAACGCCTCGTCGCGTCGACCGGCGCGCGTGATTGGAACTGGCGCGACGCTCAAGCGGGTCCATCATCGCCGCCATCGACATCTTAAGTCTCAATCTTTCTAGAAACTTGCACGTGAGGTCGGATGCCGAATCGCGTGCTATAATACAACTTCTATGTCTCTGAGCGAGCCCAAGCCGGGCGCCCACCTGGAACTTCTCAAGTCCCTCAGTAGCGCGGTTCCTAAGGGTCTAAAGGTCGAGCGTGAGCGCCGAATCTTCGTAAACCGAAACCTGCGCATGGACGAGATCGATCTGATCGGTTTCGACATGGACTATACGCTGGCGCTCTACAACCAGAAGAACCTGGAAGGGTTGTCGATCAAGTGCACGCTCGACAAGCTCATCAAGCAGCGCGGCTATCCCGAAGACATTCTCAAGTTGAAATACGATCCGCTGTTCGCGGTGCGCGGACTGGTGGTCGATCGCAAGCACGGTAACATCTTTAAGATGGATCGTTACGGCCACGTGGGCCGCGTGTTTCACGGCAAGCGCCCGCTGGGCAAGGAAGAGCGCCATCTGCTTTACCGCACTGAGCGCATTCGCCTGTCGCTGCCACGCTACGCTTGGATCGACACTTTGTTCGCGCTGCCGGAAGCGGTGATGTATGCCGCCATCATCGATTTTCTCGAGGCGCGTGGAGACAAGATTCACTACTCGCAGCTGTGGCAGGACATTCGCGACTCGATTGACGAGGCGCACCGCGACGAGTCGATGAAGCGCATCATCAAGGCGAATCTGTCCGACTACATCACGCGCGATCCGGAGCTGGCGCCGACGCTGCACAAGTTTCGCTCGTCGGGACGGCGACTGTTTCTGCTCACCAACTCGGCGTGGGACTACACCGAAGCAGTGATGCACTACCTGCTCGATGGATCGCTGCCGACCTATACGACCTGGCGCAGTTATTTCGACATCATCATCGTGTCCGGCGCCAAACCAGGATTTTTCACCGAGCGTAAGCCGTTCATCGAGGTCGATCCGGCGACGGGCGCATCTCGCGGATCTCTGGAAGAGGGCGCGCAGTTCGTGCGGAATCGCGTCTATCAGGGTGGCAACATCCAGGACTTCGAGACCGCCGCCGGCGCCGGAAAAGATCGTGTGCTCTACATCGGCGATCACATCTACGGCGATATGCTGCGCGCGAAGAAGTCGTCGGTGTGGCGTACCGCCATGATCCTGCAGGAGCTCGAGCTCGAGATTCGCCAGTACGAGCGATTCAAAGATCGTCTCAATCGGTTGGAGTCGCTCGAGCGACAGCTTCTGCGCGACGAGTCCGACGTGAGCTATCAACAGTTGCTCTTGAAAGAAGTGCAAAAGCTCGAAGGCGGTGGGCATGATGCCGATTTGGTGGAAGCGGCCAAGCGCGAAGCCAAACATCGCCTCGACGATCTGCGCGCCAGTTTGAAAGCGGTCGCCGAGGAGATGGAGGCGATCGAGGGCGAAGTCGACAGCGCCTTCAATCCCTACTGGGGCGCCATCTTTCGCGAGGGCGCGGAGAATTCGCGCTTCGGTCAGCAGGTCGACGACTACGCCTGCGTTTACACCAGCCGCGTCTCCAACTTCTTGTCCTACTCGCCACTGCGCTATTTCCGCTCGCCGCGCGACCACATGCCCCACGAGCTGGTCTGAGGGCGGGGTCACTCCATTAGTAGTTAAGCCGCGGCAATTAAACGTGAAAAAATACAGACCGCGAAAACCCGATTTGCGTCCCCAACGTTCGGTGCAAAAGCGGTTTTCGCGGTGTTGAAAAATCACCAAATCATGTCAAGAGGTTAAGACCCAAGTGAGTGACCCCTTTTCCTATTCGTGGAATTATGCGCCGGAACGCGCCGATTTGCGGCGGCTTTACGAGAAGGCCAAACGCGAGCAGTGGATCAGCGACGAGACGCTGGCTTGGTCGGTCGAGGTCGATCCCGAATTGGAGATTTTGCCCGATATGTCGATTCCCATCTACGGCTCGGATATTTGGAATCGGCTGACGGCGCACGAGAAGATCCGCTATCGACACGAAGCCTACAGCTGGATGCTGTCGCAGTTTTTACACGGTGAGCAGGGCGCGCTCCTCGCCACTTCGCAGATCGTCGCCACCGTTCCGTTCATGGACGCCAAGCTCTACGCCGCGACGCAGGCGATCGACGAGGCGCGCCACGTCGAGGTCTACGAACGCTACCTGCGCGAAAAGGTCGAGCTCCTCTATCCGCACAACCCACACCTCAAACAGCTGCTCGACACGATTTTGGCAGACAGCCGCTGGGACATGAAATACCTCGGCATGCAAATCCTCGTCGAGGGATTGGCGCTGGCGGCCTTTCGCTTCATTCACGATCTCGCCAACGAGCCGCTCATTCGCCAGCTCACTCATCACGTGATGCGCGACGAAGCCCGCCATGTCGCTTTTGGCGTGCTCAGCCTGCGCGACTTCTACCAAAAAGAGCTGAACGAGGCCGAGCTACGCGAGCGTGAGGAGTTCGTCTACCAGGCGTCGATCCTCATGCGCGACCGCTTCGTAGGCACCGAAGTGTTCGAAAAGATGGGGCTGCCCGTCGAAGAATGTCGAGAACTGGCGGAACACTCTCCAGCCGTGATGGAATATAGGAAGATGCTGTTCTCGCGCATCGTACCAAACGTGAAGCGGTTGGGGCTGCTATCGCCATGGATGAAAGAAAAGTTTCACCAGCTCGACATTCTGAAGTTCGAGGATTTACCGGCCGACGCGTGATTGCCGCGCGCACGATCTCTCCCCCAGTGATCTCTCCGACCTCGGTGTTTCGCACGACATGACGAAAAAGGCGCAGCGGCTCGGAGCCGCCACGGCCATCCTGGTGGTTGCAGTGGCACTGTCGCGCGTGCTCGGATTTTTACGCGACGCAGTGGTCGCTGCGCTCTTCGGTGCGAGCGGCAAGACCGACGCGTTTTACGCCGCGTTCACCATTCCCGACATCCTCAACTATCTGGTCGCCGGCGGCACGCTTTCGATCACCTTCATCCCCATTTACACGCGCTATCTGACTTCCAACGACGAGGCCGAAGGAAACCGCGTGCTCTCGATCATCGCCACGGTGATGACGGTCGTGCTCGGCGTCGGCATCGTTGTGCTCGAGTGCATCACGCCGCAAGTGGCCGCGCGCTACTTGCACAAGCTCAGCCCGGAAGATCTGCAGACCGCGATCTCGCTTACGCGTATCTTGCTGCCGGCGCAGATCTTCTTTTATTTGGGCGGACTGTGCTCAGCCACCCTGTTCGCGCGTCATCGATTCACCGCTGCTGCACTGGCGCCGCTGATCTACAACTTCGGCACCATCGCCGGCGGACTCTTGTTCGGTCGCCGCCTGGGCATTGCGTCGCTGGCATGGGGATCGGTGGCGGGCGCATTTGTCGGACCTTTTTTACTTCAGGCCATCGCCGCCGGTCGCGCCGGTGTGCGCTATCGCCCGAGCTTCGCCGCGCGCCATCCTGACTTTCGCGCGTGGCTCATCTTGTCGGTGCCGCTCATGATCGGCGTCTCGCTGGTCACCGCCGACGAGTGGATCCTGCGTTATTTCGCTGCCGCCGATCTGGGCGCAATTTCCCGACTGAGCTACGCCCGTAAATTGGTGTTGGTCCCGATCGCTCTGGCCGGACAAGCGGTGGGGCAGGCGTCGATGCCATTTTTCGCGCGGCTCTACGCCGAGGGAAAACGCGACGAGCTGGGCGCGCTGGTGGCGCAGTCGGCGCGTCGCTCGGCCGAAGTGGCGATGCTGGCCGCGTGCGGCATGATCGCGCTCTCCATCCCGCTCATCGATCTGCTGTTTCGCCGTGGACATTTTCGCGCGGAAGACGTCGCACCGACGGCACAATATCTGTCGATCTTCGCGCTCTCGGTGCCGGTGTGGGCGATGCAGGGAATTTTTTCGCGCGCGTTTTACTCCACCTCCGACACGCGGACGCCGATGATCGCCGGCACGCTCATCACCATCGGATCGCTGCCCATCTACTATCTGGCCAATCGCATGTTCGGCGTGCCCGGTCTGGTGATCGCGTCGGACATCGGCATCATCCTGCACACCGCGGTGCTGATGATCCTTTTGCCGCGACGAGTGAGCTGCGATCGCAGCGCAGTTCTGGCCGGCGTCGCGCGCGCGGCGATCTTGGGCGCGCTGGCCGGCGCGGCCGCGTGGATGGTGGCACGTCATCTGCCGGTAGGAGCGCTGGCGGGACATTCACTCGATCTGGTGCAGCTGGGCGCCGCAGGACTAACCTTTTTGAGCGTGGTCATCGCCCTCGCAAAGCCGCTCAAAGTCGAAGGGGTACGTTTGCTATTGGATCGATTCTCTAGTCTACTATATTGTTGAAATTATATGGTTATTCGTAGTTGACTCATAGGGTGAGTTAACTATACTCCTATTATGACAAAGCGCCTCCAAGTATTGTTCGAGGAGCGCGAATATCGGGGGCTGCAAGCGATCGCGCGCGCCAGCGGCAAGACCGTCGCCGAGTGGGTGCGACAGACTCTTCGTCAAGGCATGCAAGAGGAATCGATCGGCAGCGCGGACAAGAAGCTGGCGGTAATTCGCGCAGCGACCCAACACAGGTTCCCCGCACCCGAAATCGATCAAATGCTCGACGAGATCGAACGAGGGTACGCGCAGGCGGCCGAGCCGATGACCGGGTACGGCCCCGGACCCGATCCTAAACGCGGATGATCTTCGTCGACTCGAACATCCCCATGTATCTGATCGGCGCGGACCATCCCAACAAGATCGCGGCGCAGAGCCTGCTCGAAAATTGCATCGTGCGTCGCGAGCGGCTGGTCACCGATGCCGAAGTGCTGCAAGAGATCTTACATCGCTACGTGGCGATCGATCGGCGGGCGGCGATTCAGCCGGCGTTCGACGCCATCTTGGGTGTGGTCGATGAAGTCTTTTCGGTCGAGGCCAACGACGCCACGCGGGCGCACCAGATCGTGCTGGGAAATTCGCGACTGTCGGCTCGGGACGCGCTGCACGTCGCGATCATGGAGCGCGCGAAGGTGCATCAGATTCTGTCTTTTGATCACGGCTTCGATCAAGTCCCCGGCATTTCACGGATGCGTTTGCCCTGAGCGTGTCTGCCCATTCGGAATCACTGAGCGTGCGGTTTGCAGCGCGCATTCTCTCACTCCGTGAACAGAAGGATGGAGTTTTCGTAGTCGTCTGAGATGAGAAGTCCGTAGTTGGGCGCATAGCCAAGGGCGGTCACGTGGTTCAAGTTGGCGTTGGGCTCGCTGCCGAGGACGACTCCGGTCCGGAGGTTCGCATCGGTTCCGACGATTTTGCTTCCGGCGCCGTCCGCACCGATTTTCCAGACGACCGAAAAGTCGGCCGCGAAGATCGAGGTCCCGTCGTTCGCAAGAATCGCGAGTCCATTAAAGCCCACCGTCCCCAATTTGGTGAAGGCGGGCGTCCCCTGTGTGAGGTCGGCGCTGTAAAGGTGGTACTGGTTCGGACTGTTTTCGGCCGACGCATAGAGGGTCGTGCCCAACACGGTCAAGCTTCCCGCGCCCGTGAGAGGAATCGTCGTGGGGACACCTTGCGCGGTAAATTGATGGACGAGCCCACCAGCCTTGTCACTCACGAAGATCGTGCCGTCGTCGTTGATGGCAAGTCCCTTCAGACTGGGCGAGCTCATGTCATTCGCGGTGGCGGCGACAAAAAAGTTGGCACCCAGCTGATTGGTCTGAAGGTCGAAGGTCTCGACCGTCTGGGTAGACGGATCGATCATGTAGAGCATCGTGCCTGCTTGGTTGATGATCATCGCTCCAATGTCTCCACCCCCAATCGCGGCCAGGGTGGTGACGCGGCTGTCTGACAGCGTCAGCTTTCGAATATGCCGTACCGAATGTCCGTTATCGCTGTCGGCAAAGTAGGCGGTCTGCATCGACGCATCATAGGCGAGTGCGCTAGGACCGGTGAGCAGAGCACTCGTCCCCACCGCGTCCAGCTCTCCAGCGTGAGGGCTCAGACCGTAGATCGTGCTCACGGTCGATTGGTCGAGATCGATCGCACGAATCACCCGATTTTGGTGGTCGGAGACGAACAGGGTGTGGAAGTTGTCGGTGGCAATCCCTCGCGGATCGCTGAACCGCGCGTTGGTGAGACTGCCGTCCACATAGTTACTAATGGTGCTCCCGGTCAAGACGGTCGTTGCGCCCGTAGATACATCGATCTTCTTGATCTGGTTCCCGTCCGACACATAGAGATTTCCCGAAAGGTAGCAAACATAGTTCGGCGCTATCGGTGATCCGCTGCCGTTGATTGAGAGGGTTGCGGTGGAGTTGTCTGAAACTTTGATCTTCATAACGGTCGAGCCGGGGAGTGGGACGTAAATCGTGTCCATTCCATCGAACGCAATTCCGGACGTGCCCGCAATCGTAGTGAATTTATTCATAGTACTGCCGTTCATTCTGCATACGAATCCACTCGGGTCGGACACGAAAACGTTTCCCCCCGCGAACGCGACTCCTACTATCGTGGTGAATAGAGTGGAGTTGCAGGTGGGAGCGGGGATTAGCATGAACGTCGTCGGAGAGAGGGAAAGATCACTCGAGTACACCTTGGCGCCGCTCCCGAAAAATAGCGTGTGTGCGCCATCGGAGGTGATTGGGCCCTGGCCAGGAAAATTGTCGAGCGAGCTCACTCTCTGAGTAGCCACGTCGATCGGTCTCAAAGAAAACTGATCGGAGACATAGAGCTCTCCGTCAAGAAACGTGATGCCGCTTGGAATGGAGAGTCGCGCGACGCTTCCGATCCCTTCGTTGTTTCCCACGCCTCCAATCTGACCGGCGAGAAGGATCAATTGCGGCGGTCCCAGGTCTTGAGATCCGGCGGAATCGGGCAGATCGGTCGACGCGACCATATCGTCCGGACCGAGATCTCCTGTGCCCGCGCCCAGGTCTGGCGGCGCCCCAAGGAGGTACGACACTTCCACTGTCTTTCCGGCAGCGACGGTGAGGGCCTGGTCGGGCACGGCGATCGTTCCATTTTCGTCGCTGGCGGTCACCGTTAGGGTGATGGTTTTTCCAATCGTCTGTGGATCGATCGTGATTCCAAATTCGTGCGGCATATCGACTGGTATCGGACCGTTTGCGGACGGAAGCGCGACGGTTTTTCCGCCGGCAACGGACGCAGTAATTTGCAACGCCACTGATGCGTGCGGCGAGTCGACGTGGATGAGCAGCAGTCCTCCCGCGTCCTTCGTGCACGACGCGAACAAGAGGATCGCGACGGCGAGACTATAGGTGCGGCGTAGCATCGACTCCCGTGGGGACTGTGGGCGAAGGGCTGCCGTGGTTCGCGGTGCCGAAGCCGACGCCGAGTCCGACCGCCGCACCCACCACCACCGCGCCCACCACCGTCACCCAAAACCATGCCTTCTTGTAAACCGGCTTCGAAGATGGCGGGGCCGACGCTGCGATCGAATCGGTGGGCGAAACTTGCAGCTTGAGCTGCAGATCGCGAACCGTCGACTCTTGTCGGCTTTCGCGCGCGCGACTCTCGTCCAGCAGCTGTTTGCGCTCGACCGCGATGGTCCGCCAAATCTGCTCGCGATCGGGATCGTTCGGACTCTCTGCCAAATAGGTTTCGAGCGAGGTGACGGCTTCCTGTCGTCGTCCGAGCTTGAGTAGACACTGTCCGATATTGAAGTCGAGTGCCGGTAAGTGAAACGACGCTTTGGCAGCTTCGAACTCTTTTAGTGCCTCTTGGTAACGCGCCTTCGAGTAGAGGTACTCGCCGAGTTGAAAATGTTTTTGCGCGAGCCCGAGATCGGCGCCCTCCTCCGCCCGCGCGCTGCCGCTCAGCGCAGCTGCGATCAAGAGTGCGCAGAGGACTTTCACACGGGTATTTTGGCAGTGTTATAGGGCGCTTGTCAATGTTGGCTGACCAGCGCCTGCGCGCGTTTTCGCAGCGACTCGGGCTCACTCTTCGACTGCGCGAGCTGTGTGAGGACTTGCCGATCTTTTACGCCGGCGTCGCCTCCCGCGCCGAGACGCAGGCAGGGCAACAGATCCAATCTGTCTGCCAACGGGATCGATGGATCGGCGGCCAGCGCGCGCAAGCGGTCGCGCGCTTTCGTGCCGAGCTTGGCGGCGCGTCGCTCCGCATTGTTCTCTCTGCCGAGCGCTGGTGCCTGCGCCGGTACCTCGCGACAAAGTATCGCCGCGGCGGTGGCCGCGACCTCGTTCGCGCTGTCGGTGCCGAGTACATTTTCGAGTGCTGCTTCCGCCGCTGGACCGGGCGAGAGCGACTCCGCTGCCGCGCGCCTGAGCGATGGATCGGCGTCGCCGAGCAGGCGTGGAATCGCGGCCTCATCCATCTTCGTCACTTCTCGCAGCGCCGCAACCGCGAACACTGCGCTCGATCGCGTGGACGACGTGAGCGTCGCGTTGCTCGCTTCGGCGCCCAGCATCGCTTGCGCAACCCGCAACACGTCGAGCGGAATTTCGTCGTGCTCCACTCGATCGCGGGAAAGCGACTCGGCGATTTGGCGCGCGCATTCAGCGGCGTGACGGCTCACCTCTCCGTCTTGATCAAGCATGAGTTGTGCGATGTCGGGAAGCACGGCCCATCCGTCCGCCACCAGCGGAATGGAACGCAACGCCGCCACGCGTTCGTCGCGCTTACCGCCTTTGGCAACCGCAATTCGCGCCAGCCGGACCGCACCCAATCGGCCGGCCACTCGCTCGATCTCGACCTCGTCGCCACCTTTCACCGCACGCGCAACTTCAGCCGCGCTGGGAAAACGAACCGATTGGGAAGGGGCCAAAGGCAGGATCGAAAGGGCTAAAAAGAGCGAAATCACGATGGCCTATTATGCGTGACCTGGGCCCTTCCGCAACTTGCCACCGGCTCCTACTGAACGGCGCCCCTGCAAATAGATTGAGGAAAACTTGACGACCGATCACCTGTTCAGTACCTTGTAATCTGTTCAGGTGATCATCCCTTTGGAGGCCGAGATGCCAGGTAGCGACGTAAAGTCCGAACCATCCGAGTCGCAGAGTCTGCCGATGCCGATTCTGACCGACCGGCAAAAGGCCGTTCTCGACTTCATCAGCCGATCGATCGAGAAGCGCGGCTACCCGCCGACGCTGCGCGAAATCGGCGAGCACATGGGCATTCGCTCGACCAACGGAGTGAACGACCATTTGAAGGCGCTCGAGAAGAAGGGCTACCTCGAACGCGAAGATCTCAAGTCGCGCGCGCTCAGGCCTCTCGGTCCATTCGGCGTTCACGACACCGTCGGGATCGACGCGCCGGTGATGAGCGGAAACATGATCGAAGTGCCAATTTTGGGACGAGTTGCCGCCGGTGAGCCGATTTTAGCCATCGAGCAGGCAGAGGACACCGTTCGCGTCGATCGCTTCTTTCTCGGCGGCAGCCGCGAGGTATTTGCGCTCAAGGTGAAGGGCGATTCGATGATCGAAGCCGGCATCTTCGATGGCGATTTCATCTTCGTGAAAAAGCAACTCACCGCCAATCGCGGCGACATCGTGGTCGCCATGATCAACGACGAAGCGACTGTGAAGTACTATCATCCCGAAGGCGAAACCATCGTCTTCAAGCCCGCCAACCATCGGTTGCAGCCGATCATTGTACGTAAGCGGGAGTGGAAGAGTGTCAACCTGCTCGGTCTCGTCGTCGGAGTGTACCGAAAACTTTAAAGTAAGTAGGGACATCCCCTCGGAAAACTCGTTGTTGCGAAGTACCCCCCGTTTGCTAGATTGACGACATGAGCATTTCCGCAGGAAATGCGATCAAGAATGGCATCTGTTTTATGGAGCGCGAAGCGCGACTATGAAACGGCGCCAATCATCGCGCGTGACGCGAATCACGGTCGCTGTTGCCGTGTCGCTCGGGATCCACATCCTCTATGTGGTTCCGTATGTGATCGCGCCGATGCTCTTCAAACCCGAGAGCGAGATCGAAGTCGCCTACGTTCCCGAAGACGACACGCCGAGCACCGATGAGTCCAAGGCGGACGAGACGCCGCCCGACGAGCAGCCGCGGGACAAAAAAAGCGAAAAGAAGAAGGATCCGGAAAAGCTCGCCAAGGCGCCCGACCCGGCGCAGGTGAAGCCACCCGATCCCGCGCAAGTGAAGCCGACGCCGCCCAATCCGCCAAAACCGATCGTCCAGGTTCCCGCGCAGCCTGCGCCGCCGCCACCTCCGCCGATGGTCGACAAGCGCAAGCAGATGGTGAGCCAGGATAAATTTCCGGACGAGAAGGACAACGCCGATGCGCGCTATCTGGCGGAGAAAAATCATCGTGCCGAAAAAGAGACCAGCGCCAAGGAGACCAACTTGGTGCGCGAGGCCGAGGGCGCGCGGCTGATCTCGGAGCCGAACGAAAACAAGCTGCGCGATCCGGGCGCGAAAGAGTTGAAGATCGCCGAGCTGGAAAATCATCAAGGACCGGAAAAGACCATGCCGCGCTCGTCGCCGATGCACGGCAAAGAGGGACTGGCGCAGAAAAATTCGTCGGAGCCGGTCGGGCCGCTATCGATGCGCGATCTGAAACCGAAGGCGGTCATCGATCCAGCCAAAGGTCCAACCCCGCGCGAAGGGCTCGACAAACAGGAAGAGGGCGTGGGACCGCTGCCGATGGCGCGTGTCGGACAAGATCAATCGCGGGCTCAGGCGCAGCGCAAAGGCGGCAAGGCCAACCTGCAGCTCGATCATCATATGTATGACAACATCGAAGGCTTTGGCACCGCCGAGGCCGAGCGAGTGAAAGGCGCGCGCGCCGAGCGTTCGCACGTGGCGGGTCGTTACGACAAATATCTCTCCAAGCTGCAGGCGATGCGCTCGTCGATCGAGAACTTCACGCCCGACGTGAAGCCGGGCAATCAGGCCGAGCTCGGCACGCGTGCGTCGCCGTTCGCCGGATACATCACGGCCATGCACCGGCAGATTCACAAGCTGTGGGGATTTGGATTTTTGCAGGATATCGAGGGGCGCTCGGGACCGTACTCGGACCTGTCGCTTTGGACTCAGCTGGAGATCGTGCTCAAGGGCGACGGCACCGTCGACAAAATTACCATCGTGCGCACTTCGGGCGTACTCGGATTCGATGTGGCGGCGATCGATGCGGTGCAGAGCGCGGCGCCGTTTCCCACGCCACCGAGCGTGATTCGATCGGCCAACGGCAAGGTCTATCTCGACTGGCAATTTCATCGCGACGAAAATGCCTGCGGAACCTGGGGCGTCGATCCGCACATCCTGACCACGCCGGGTGAGAACCAAGATCACGACACCACTGAGGCGGGCGCGGGAAAAAGTCGGCTGTCGCGCGCGGCGCAAGCCAAAGAGGGATTGCGAAGTCTGTCGCGCGAAGCGACCACGCAAGAGGAGCACGCACCGGCTGCGCATGCGGAAGCGTCGAGTGCGGCTACAGCGCCGGTGGTTCCGGCCAATGTTCCCACGGTCACCGCCGAGGTTCGCTCCGCCGCTGAAGGTTGGTTCGCGTCCTATTCGCGCGGCGACGCGGCCTGGATGGCGGGCTGGAGCGCGCTGCCGTTCACCGCCGCTGGAGAGGTGGTGGCGCGCGACGGAGCTCATCTCAAGACCATCTATCGTGCGATGTTGACCGAGAATCATGCGTCGCGAAAAGTGTCCGGAATCGAGGTGCTCACTCCAGCCGGAATGCGCGGGCGTTTGGGCGGATTGCCTCCCGGAGGATCCGACACCGACATGCTGTTCGCCGTCGGGAAAGCGGGCGCTGAAGAGTTCATTCTACTGTTGAAAAAGTCGGAAGATCAGGGCTGGCGAGTTGCCGGAATCGATCGCTAGGGGGTGTTCCTAATTACTGGNNACGGAGCGAGGAGCTCGAGATGCAAGGCGCGACGAAGGAAGCTATCCGTAGATAACTGACTGAGGAGGTCGGGCAGCGACTCGCGTTGGCCCTCGCGAAGCGAGGGATCGCGGCCCGACGCAGCAGATCGGGCCCGCAGCCCGTTTGCCGACGGGAAGTAATTAGGAACACCCCCTGAGACAGGGGCAGATCTTTTGGACGTTCGCGGCCGGTAGGCCTTTGGGGCCTTCAGCGTGAGCGGGTGCGTCAGCGAAGGGCGCGATGTTTGAGCGGCGCTTCGGCGTTGCGTGCGATGAAATGCAGGTTGAGCAGGTTGATGGTGAAGTGCGCGGCGATGGGGCCGCTCAAGTCGCCGAGGACTAAAAACATGCAGCCGAGCAGAAGTCCGACCACGAACGACATCGCGGTCCACGGCAGAAAACGGCGATCGGCGCGGACGTGAAGCGCCGAAAAGAGCAGGCTCGAAAGAATCAGTCGATCGATGGGAAAGTGGCTTGAGGCGTGTTGCAGAAGGGCGCCGCGAAAGAGCAGCTCCTCGCCGATGGAAGAGGCCGCTGCCAAGAGCCAAATCTCTTTGGCTGAGAGCTCGTGTACCACCGAATGAAATTCGTGGTGGAGCACGCGCGCCCAGCTCCAGCGCCGAGTGGCCACGCGCGAGGCGTAAACGAACGAAAGACCGAAGGCGAAGCCGATGAGCGGACTTACCAGTGCGTTCGCGGGCGTCGAGATTTGGCTCAGGAAATAGATGTTGGGTGAGCCGGTGAGCGCGCCGACGGCTAACGCAAAGAGACCGAGCGCCGCATAGACGGCGAAGATCAGTTGCGCCCGGGACAGTCGGGGCGCGCGTGGAGTCGAGGCAAGGCGCACGGTAATCAGTATAGACACGGCAGGGATCGAGAACAAGAAACTGCGCGCGAGCAGAATTTAGTCGATCGCTTCGTGACGCAAATGCACCTTGGAGTCGCCGCCGCGCATGCCCCATTCGACGTGCGCCGCTTCGGTTTCGAGCGTGCGATAGGGGACGTAGCGAAGCCCCTCCCGGCGAGCAATGCGCAAGGTCGCGTGCCCGCACTCGGTGTGATGGCAGTAGGCGGAATCTCCGTCGGGATCGACATATTCCGCCATCAAGAGCGATTCGCGTGGCGCGGTGATCGAGAGATCGATTCGATAGCGCGGAGTGGTGGCGCGCATCACCAGCTCGCCCACATTTTCCTGCGCGCGCACGAACGGCAGCTGCCACGGCTCGCGAAGCTCGATGATTTCGCCGTCGAGATGCAGGGTCATCATCGACAGATGCGGAACGACAATGGGACCGCGGCGAATCTGCACCGTCAGCGCTTCCAACACCGTCTTGCGATCGGAAAAGGTGTTGAGGTGGGCCCAGGCCCAGCGATAGGCGTGTTTTCGTCCCCAAAGATGCGATTGCCCGAGCGGATCGCCGTCGAAGAGATACTGTTCGTCGTCGACGATGATCTTGCCGGAGACGGCAACGTTCAAATTGGGCGACAGGACGCGGGTGTCGGCCCAGCTTCCCACATAGGCAACGCTCGGCAGATGGCGATGCACGGTCGGCGACGGTGACCACGATAGATCCCACTCGATCTTTCGCTCCGCGGAATCGAGCCGGCCCCGCATCTGTCCATCAGAAAGCTCGCAGTCGCCGATGCGCAGCGAAAAGGGATCTTCGTGGCTCTCCAAGTCGATGATGTCGAACCGGCGATTCACGCCGAAGCTGCGCGCGCTGTCCTCGGGATCGAAACGTGCGAACCAGACGCGCCCCGACGGATTTCCGTGCGTCTCTTCCGGCGAGCTCAAGGTGTAACGAATCCAGAAGCCTGTGCGCGTGGCGAGTTGCGACAGGGTGGCGTACCAAGCTTCATAGTGGCCAGGCTGAAACTGCCAGCGCATGCGATTTTCCGAAAGCATTGAGCTCATATTCTCATGTATCCTCAAAAGTTCATGAGCGATTTGACAGGCATTCTGGTACCCGAAGGGCAGCTCTCGCCAGAGGAGATCGTACAGGCGGTGCGCGCGCGTCCGTACGGCGACGTGTTTTTGCGCATCAAGGCGTTGCCATCGGTGAAGTTGGTACAGGTCGAGGTTCACGACACGCAACGCGGATACCCTTGCGAGGATCCAGAGCTGGTGGCGACCCTTTCGCAAAAGGGTCGGGCTGCGTTCGTGCATGTGAACAACCAGGCCAAGCAGGCGCTGCTCCACGCGTTTGTGTCGGGGCAGGGGCAAGAGGGCGTGGCCACCGAACCGGGGGCGGCGTTCGAGAACAAATTGCGCGAAGCGGTGGGCTCCGAGATGGAGGCGCTGGTCAAGGCGGACGACGGCTCGCGGGTGGGCATCGGCATCGCCGCCAGTCAGACGGTGGCGCTGGTGGGCGGACGCGTGATGCAGGTGCCGCGCGGAATGCCGACGGCGCTCTCGTCGTTTCAATTCCACGATCGCGGAAACGGAATGGACGACGGCGGTGAGCGGATGGCATTCATCGCCTTCGACCCGGAACAGGCGCAGCGAGCCTACTTCGACGAGAGTGGCGAGACCTTACGCGCGCATCTGGCGCAGGCGCCCGAAGGCGTGTTCGGTCCGCTCGAATCGGCGCGTCCCGAAGTAGACGAGGTGCTCGGCTCGCTCGGCGAAAAGACCGCGCGCGCGACCGGGCTCAAGCATGTTCGCGCGTTCGAATTGTGCGCCATGGCCAGCACGTTGGCATTTTCCGGTGGGGAGTCACTGTCGTACTGGAACGAGCGC
Source organism: Myxococcales bacterium (assembly GCA_003153195.1). Lineage (GTDB taxonomy): Bacteria > Myxococcota_A > Polyangia > Palsa-1104 > Palsa-1104 > PALSA-1153. The sequence goes on along the minus strand of PLXG01000236.1, from coordinate 1,965 downwards.
GTGCTGCCGATGTTTTCGCTGAGCGATCAAGATCCGGTGTTCGATCCGTCCGAGATCGAAGATTTGGAAGAGGAGACCCACATCCTGCGCGCGATGGTGGACGTGCTGCCCTATAGCGCGCCGCCGGATGGCGAAGGCTCGATGCTGCCCATGATCGCCGATCGCGAGATCGGTCCGCTGGCGCCGTGGGCGCGCGAGGAGCCGGAGTATCACGGCTCGATCTTCATGCTCAAAGCCGATCGACTGCTCGAGCTGGTGCGCAAGCTCGATGGCCAGCGCATGGGTGCGTTGGTCGAGCGTTTTGAAAAAGCCTGGTATCGCGCGGTGCGCCCGGGACAGCCCGAGGGAGATGCGCTTCTGCAGTGGCGCAAGGCGCGCGAAGAAGAGGGACAAAAAGATCTGAATCGCTTTGGCGTGGCGTGGGCCGAGTTGCGCGCGCTGCTCGAGCTGGCGGCTTCCAACAAACTGACGGTAGGAATGGTTTTCTATGGCTGAGCGACCCAGTGATTTCTCGTATGACGTAATCTCCGACGAGAAACTAGGCGCCGGCGGATTTCTGATCATTCGACGATTGCATCTGAAAGTGGCGCGACCGGATGGCTCGCGATCGAAAGAGGGCATCTACGATCTGGTCGAGCGGCCGTTTGGGCTCGACGCGGTGGTGCTGGCGATCTATCGGCGAACGGTCGGCGGAAAGATCGAAATTCTGCTGCGTGAAGGTGCGCGGGTCCCGCTCGCGTTTGGCCGGCCGGAGACGGGAACCGCGCCGCAAAAGAGTCGCGCCCATCGGCCCATCGTCGAGTTCGTGGCCGGAATTTTGGAGGCGGGCGAAGACTCACTGGAAATGGTTCGCGAGCGGGCCGCCGCCGAGGCGCTGGAAGAGGCCGGTTTTCGCGTGGCCGCGGACGCAGTGGAAATGATCGGTCCGCCCATGTTTCCGACGCCGGGAATGTGTCCGGAGAAATTTTATTTCGCCGCGGTGGAGATCGCCGCCGCCGCCCAAAGTGAGGACCCACCTGGCGATGGCTCGCCATTCGAAGAGGGTGCACGACTGTTTTGGCTCGATCTAAATGAGGCGCTCGATCGTTGCAAGCGCGGGGAACTGGAAGATCTCAAGACCGAGCTCTTGATTCGCCGGCTCAAAGATCGCTTGGGTTAGGGTCTGTCCTCAAAGTCCTCCCGTCGTCGAACTCGTCCTCGCCGCGGCTCGCTGCGTCGCTCCTCGCTTAGTTACCACCAGTAACCTCGCTCGTCGCTCCTCGATCCTCTCGCTGCGACAGGCGGGCTCGTCGTTGCGCTGCTCGCCGTGCCTACGGGCACGTCTGTGCTGCTCTCTCCTCACGCGCCAGTCTCGCTTCGGTTTCGCTGCTCTCGCGACGGCGAAAAGTGACCAAGTAGTACTAGGCTAATTCGGTGGCGCTACTTCGCCTGCAGGTAAGCGACCAGCACTTCGGCGATCTGATCTTGCAGCTTGCGCGCGCGCGCCGATCCCGCGTCTGATAGATCGTTCATGAAGATGGCGAACGCGAGCGGTGTACGCCCGGGCGCGCCGGCGTAACCGGCCAGACAAGAGACGCCCATGAGCGTGCCGGTCTTGGCGCGGACATAGCGTTCGGCGAGGCCTCCTTCCATGCGATGGCTGACCGTGCCGTCGGCGCCGGCGAGCGCGAGCGATCCGATGAAATCGGCGGCGAATCGAAAGTCGCGATAGGCGATGCGCAGCACGGTGGCGAGTTGGGCGGGCGTAAATCGATTGGAGTCGTACAAGCCCGAGCCGTTGGTCATCTTGTAGTCGGCGGCGCGAATTCCCAGCTTTTCCAAAAACGCCGACACGGCTTCGATCCCTTTTTTCCAAGAGCCGGGGCGTCCGCCGGTTTCGGAGCCGAGCGTTTTCAGAATCTGTTCGGCCATGAAGTTGTTGGAGTGTTTGTTCACATCGCGCACCACCACGCCGAGCGGCTGCGA
>PLXG01000298.1 GCA_003153195.1 Myxococcales bacterium | reverse complement strand
CGGTCGCGCCGGGGCCGCGCCTCGTTCTCCACCAGCAGCGCATCCAGCCGTTCCTTGAACGGCCCGATCTTGGGCTGGGGCTGGACTCCGCGCTTGTAGGTGAATGCCCCCTCCGGTGACCGCACCGCCTTGCGGACCACCTTCCGCGANNATCCGTACGACCGTCTCCACCACCAACATCCCCGATCCCGATCGTCTGGAGGAAAACCCAGACCATCGCGCCTAAACCGTCGGAATGAGGGGTCCCTGTTCGACGCCGATCACCCCGCTAAGGGGGTCCCTGTTGCACGCCGATCCACAACCTGGGTGCCTGGTTCGCAGACTTCTGCGCGACCGCATTGGATTGACCGTCGCGATCTCGTTCTTGCAGCGCTTTGCCGAGCGCTGAAAAACCCTTGATTGGTTTGTGAGAGCGACTCATGCGTCGATCACGTCGATAACGGCGAGACCGAGGGTGTCAGGCTCGGAAAACGTGAAGTCGCTCCCTCGCTCCGTCTCCGCGATGCGTTGATCCATTCGGGCGAGAAAGCGCGCGAGCTTGCCGCGCTCGGCCGGCACAATTCGCGTCTTGCCCTGCCGAATGAACTCGTCAATTCGCTGCTCTGCACGCTCTTTGTGCATGTCTCGTTGCTGATGCAGCACCGCCAATCGCGTCGCGTGTTTGTCGCCATGCACCGCTGCTTCAAACGTGATGAAATCGCTCGACGCTCTCGCGAGCACGTCATCTCGCAGCACCTCTTCGGCCACAGCGGCCGCCTCGTTCAACTCAGCGTCGGCTAGTCGCGCGGTCCTGTACGGCGCAGCCATAAACGCCGACGCGAGCGCTTCGCTTTCTTCGGGCGTCAACAGCGCGTTGTCCCCGAGGCGAGCTGCCGCTGTAACGAGCTTCTCCTGCGGCGTTACACCAGACGCCGACCACCGCTGCACGACAATCGCGTAGCGGCCGCTGCGCAGACCGGGCGCTACGTTCGTGTCGATGCATCCGCAGACGGCGGGCTTTGGGTAGACGCCGCCCGACTCCCGCTCGATGAGTTCAGCTGCGAACCGCACCAGGGGGTGGCTCATCGTCACGACTTCGACGTTGCGCAGCTGGTGAGGTGATGGGTTTCGGCCAAAGACGACGCGACGCTGTTCTGTCGCGTTGCGGAGCATGGTCGGATATCGCCGGGCTTTGCGGTTCAGGAAGTCGAGAAAGGCCACATGCGCGTCTGACGAAAATCGCAGGTCGTAGGCTTCCTCGACGACTGGCGCGCGGTCGAGCGTGGTCGCCGGGTAGGCGCCGCGCAGGGCGCTTCTGACGTACTCGAACAGATCATCCGGCTGGATCCACTTTTGCTGCTCGTGCGCCGTTCTGATGCGATTCAGAATCATATCGCCGTGTGCAATCAGGCCAGGCGCTTCTTTCTCGACCTCATCCTGTTGAATGCGCGTGTTTTCGATCGCCGTTGCTGCGCGATTGATCTCTTCAGCCTGTTCGTCAGCCGTCAGGCCCGGATCAAGCAGCCGGCGCTCCAAATGAGAGATCGCCGGCCCCAAGATCGCTTCAAATCCGCCGAGCGTTCGCTCGATGAGCTGAAGCCGATCGTAGAGGCGGTTGTAGATGCGCTCCTCGATCGTGTCCTTGCAGACTAGACTGAAGATCTCGACGCTCGGAGCCTCCTGGCCGATCCGATCGATACGGCCAATGCGTTGCTCGACGCGCATCGGATTCCAGGGCAGGTCATAGTTGATGAGGACCCGGCAAAACTGTAGGTCCAGGCCCTCGCCGCCGATTTCCGACGTCAAGAGGACCGTCGGCCCCTCGGCGTCCTCAAATCGACGCAGAACGTCGTCGCGATCGTCTACGATCGAACCGTGCAAGCGAATGCAGCTGAAGCCTCGATCGGACAGACGCGAATTGAGATAGTCGATCGAGCGCCGAAAACTCGAGAAGACGATGATCTTGGCGTCCGCAGCGTTTCGCCAAATGTCCTCTAACGCCTCGCACAGAATCGCCAGCTTGCTGTCGTTCGCAGCGAGTTCTCTCTCTCGCGAAGGGTCCGTGCAGATCTCGGCAAGCCTCGACGTCAGGGGTCCCGCGCGCTGCTGGTCATCGAGTTCTTCGTCGAGGCTGAAATCTCGCGCTTTCAAGCGCCAATGACCGTACGCCGCGGCCAGACTCGATGCGATCAGTCGTTGCGCTGTCGCGAGCAAGAAGAGCTCATTCAGACCTAGCGTGAGCGCGTACTGTCGAATGACCTCGGTCGCTTCCTCGTAGAATGCCCGCTCCGCCGAGTTCATTTCCCACGTGTAGACGCCCGCCCGCCGCACGACTTGAATCTCATTAACGTCGCGTCGACGCGTGCGATTGACGATGCCCCCCAACATCGACATTTCCTCCAATCGCGCGGCGATCTCAGCGCGATAGGCGGGGCCGTCTAGTCGATTGCTCTCGATTAACTGGCGCCGAAGGATCTCAAGGCGCTTGTTTGTCTTCAGCAGTTCGCCTTCGGAGAGGTCATCCAAGTCCGCGGTCACTTCGGCGAGAGGCGTCCTGAGGTCGAGCACTTTCTGTCGCGCGGCGAGGATCGGTTCGTTTTCGCGTTGAAGCTGCTCGAACGCGAGATCGCGTTGAAAGAGGTCCGGGTCCAACAATTTGAGAAGCGCCTGCAGATCCCCGCTGCGCAGATTGATGGGTGTCGCGGTCAGCAGCAGGCGATAGTCGGAAACATCGACCAGGAGTTGAGCGAGCTTGTGCTGAGCCGTTTCAGGGTTCCGAAGGTGGTGCGCCTCGTCAAAGATGACGAGATCGATCAAAGGCTCCTGATTGGCGTTGCCTGCGAGAAAGCGCGCTAGCCTGGCCCGTCCGGTGTTGATCGACGCGTCATCGTCATCCCACCCCCGCGGCGGCCGTAGAGCCGATAGCGACGCAACGACGGCAAACCCATCATCGCTCGTGGCCGCCTCCGCCAACGTGGTCACCAAAGTGGCTGCGTCTTGCATCTGGGCAGTGACACTAAACTTTTGGCGCAGTTCACGACGCCACTTGTCCTGCAGCGACTTCGGGCAAACGACGAGCAAGCGCTTCACGTCGTAGCGCGCAACGAGCTCAGTCCAAATTAATCCAGCTTCGATCGTCTTCCCGAGCCCCACCTCGTCCGCGATCAGCAAGCCTTTCGTCGCCGAGTTCAAAACCTTGATGACCGGCTTGAACTGATAGGCATGGAAGAGGGTATTCGTGGACTCCATGCTGTAGATCAGATCGGCCAGTCGCCCTGTCAGCCTCACGTGCGTGAGAAGGCGAGCGAGATCGGTTGGGGCTGACCAGCGACGGTTTTTGAGATCGGCGAACGGATCGGCCTCGGAGCCGACCTCTTCGAGTTGAGCGATCGGTACGTTGCGCTCGCTGCCATCAGCGAGCCTGATCCGCTGATAGACTTTTCCCGCAATCTCTCGCGTTTGCCCAAGCGCAAACCCAACGACGGAGGGATCGTTCCTTAGCCGGACCCGTGTTTGTTCTTCGATCACTGCCTGCACTCATGGGCTCGCGCTATGCTTCGGTTTCCGCGAAGCACAAGTCAAAGGCGTTTTAACACCCCGACACTCCTTTTCCCGCGTCAATCGGTTCTCGACTAGCTAGACAAGACAGCCTCACCAGCGGCAGTGATCGTCGCCTCAATGCTGTTCCAGACATCGCGAATGCGCTGAAGCTTGTGCAGCCCATCTTCGATCGCCGCCTGTTGAGCCGTCGCGACCCGCATGTTGTCGAGACGCCCGGTGTCGGCGACCAGGGCGAGGCTGCGCCCAGCGGATCGGATGTAGATGCCGGTTCCGCGCAGTGCAGGTTGAAGCAGCGGCGCGACCGTCGCGATGTGACCAGCCCAGCCGTCCAACATAAGTTTGACGCTGGCGTAGGGTGCGCTCGAATCCCAACATTGATGCGACACCCGAACGCTTGCCGGTTTGTCGCCCTTCATGAGAATCGGATAGCGGCGGAAACCGCTCGCGTGAGTGTCAAAGTAGATTGTTCGAGAGGCCGCGGGGCGCGCGTTCGCGCTGTTCGGATTTGACTTCATGCAAAGATCTGGGAACCACGCGGCGGCGATCGCAGCGTAACCCTCGAAGAAGCTCATGACGCGTTGCACGGGAACGGGCTCGTAGGGGCTGCTCGCACGCTCGATCGCCAGCTTGATTCTCACGCGATCCTGCACATCCATGAATGGCAGCAGGTCCTCGTACGATAGGGTCCCATCGAAGGCTGCTTTCAGACGAGAGCCGGCGATGTAGATCGCAGGAGAAACGAGTAAGGTCGCGACCAGGCCAGCCGAACGACCAAGACGGTGCGCGTCGCGCGAAATGGCGTACCGTTCCGGCTGATCCGGCGTGAACCCGGCGTCGATCTTGTTTTCAATCAAGATCATCGCGATGTTTTCC
>PLXG01000240.1 GCA_003153195.1 Myxococcales bacterium | reverse complement strand
GCGTAAAACCCGTATCAGCAGCGCTTCGCTCGGCGGCAACCACGCTGCGTGACTTCCTTCCGTTCTATTTTGGGCTGCTGCTCTATGAAGTGCTCCACGATCTGACACCGATCGTTCGACCGCTCACGGTCGATGCAACGCTCATCGCGATCGATCGCGCGGTGTTCGGCGTCGACGTCGCGTACTTCCTCGGGCGCTTCGGCACGCCGCTCCTCACGCGCGTGATGATCTTCGCTTACTGCTCCTATTTTTTTGCGCCGGCGATTCTCGGCTGTCTTCTCTACTGGCGCGGCGCCCGTCACGAGTTTCGCGATTTTCTGGTGAGCCTCAGTCTGGTCAGCTTGCTCGGCTACTGCGGTTACCTGCTGGTTCCGGCGGTGGGCCCATACGTTTATCAGTCGCACCTTTTTCCAGCGCGATTACCGGGCACGAACACCTTCAACTTCTTCATCGCCACCATCGACAATTTTCGCGGCGTGGGTCGCGACTGCTTCCCGTCGATGCACACCGCGCACACCACGGTGGTGCTCGAGTTCACGCGCCGTCACTCGCGCGCGCTCTTCTACGCCTACCTTCCTTTGGCGCTTTGTCTCTATTTCTCGACGGTCTATTTGCGGATGCACTACGTCGTCGATGTCGCCGCCGGATTTGCGTTCGCCGGTGTGGCGATCTGGGCCGGACCGCGCTTGGAAAAGTGGTGGTATCGCCCGCAGGTGAATGCGGAGGTCGCGCGATCTATTGATAGAGAAGCGGCATGATATAGCGCTCCGGATTGCGAAGCGCGTCGAGCGACGGTTCGTGCAGCGTCGGGCGATCGATGTCGCACTTTTTCGAGCGCGGCCGATTTGAGTCGGGTCCGTTCGGTCCGAAGTCATTCAGCTTGCATGCGTCTGGCCCGCGATCGGGATCGCGACTCGCGCGCGCCGGCGGCGGAAACGGCTGCGGCATGCCGTGAATCGGCGGCGGCGTCACGTGACCATCGTTGTTGTAGTCGACAAAGATCGGATTAGTCACCGCCCACGGCAGCGCGTCGTATCCGAGCGCATTTGAATATTCTCCGACGACATCGGCGGGTAGCGGCTGAGCTCCGTTGGCGATCGCAACGATGAACGAATCGGTCGAGACCGGCTCGTCGAAGGTCATGTGAAAAGCGGGCCGCTGACCGATGTCCACCATGAAGGTGCGAGTGAGCGCGCCGTTCACGTAGAGCTGCACCTGCTCGAGCTTCATCCAGTTGGGCGCGTCGGCGGTGATGTCGATCGAAACTTTTCCGCCCGACGGTACCAGCGTATCGCCGATCTGTTTTCCGTCGATGGTCATAACCAGGAACCTACCGGTGGACGCGATCGCACGTTGGTTGCGAATGGCGTCGGAGAGCATCTCTCCGGTCACCGCGCCCGGAGTGTCGGTCGGCATGCGGAACCAGGTGCGCGGATAACCGGCCCGCACCCAATTGATGCGATGGGTGTCGGAGCTGCCGAGCGCAGTGACGCGCGTGCCGTGACTGAGCAGAAAGAACCAGTCGGCGAGCAAGCTCTGAACCGGGGTCGGCGCGAGCTGATATCCGTTGAGCAGCTCGATGGCGTCGAACGATCCCTCGCTGACGAGCGGGGCCGGTATCGGATTGCTGGTTCCCGCCCCCCAAGGAATGTTGGTGAAATATCCCAGATCGCCGCCATCCCAATAAGGATGGTTGATCGTCACTACGGTGAGCGCGGACTTGGCGTGCATGAACGCGAAGGCGTCCGCGCCAATCATGCAGGTCGGACCGACCACCGGCGCGCCCTTGCTGCAGTCTTGCCAATCGTCGGCGCCACCAAACGGCTTCATCGCGTCATACGGAACTGGATAGGCGCCGCCATGTCCATAGCCGAAGTTGAACTCGTTTCCAACCAGCGCGCCGACCGTTTCGGGACCGTATCCAAGGGAGGTGATGACCGGCGAAAGATCAGTGAGCACATTGTGGTCGGAGGTGACGATGAGATCGACGCCGCTGGTGACCATCGAGATCACGCGACGTTCAAGGAGCAGCTTGGAGTCGAAGCTCCGCTCGGTGTGAACATGCAAATCGGCCGATAGCCAGCCGCCGGTGTCGACCGAATGATCGAGATCGGCGAGCACCATGCGCGATTCACCGTCGGCAACTGTAACGGTGGTTTCATACGATTCGTATTCGGGACCGGCGGTGAAGAACAATTTATATTTTCCCGGCGGCACCGGCACCACTCCCTGTCCCGATTGCAACAGCACGCCTTCGTCGGTGCCGACCACCCCCGGACCGACCGCGGCGCCGGTCGCGCCCCCTGGGCTCGACGGATCGTAGGTCCCCGACGTGATCGAATCGGCGAACCCGGCGCCCGGCGGCGGACGAAAGACCACCCGTGCAGGAAGCGGAAGCTGCGCATCGTGATCAGTGACGGTAAACCAGAGGTGACCAATGCCGTTGCCGCCGTCGACGGGCAAGACGTTCGGCTCGAAATCCTTGGAACTGCCGCCGTCGTGGGGGCCGTGCATGTCGGATGGGGAATGCTCCGCATCGTGGCAGGCGCCCCACAGCGCAAATACCGTGCACCATCCCAATCGCCAGCCCAAAAGATTTCTCATGAAGAAGTTGTGCAGAAATATACCATATTAGACGAGCTGCGTTTCGAGCCTCGCTGCCAACTCGGTCAGTTTTCTCAGATCGAAGTCAGAGGTGAAGAAGTAAGGTAGCTCTATCATAGGTAAATTCAATGATGTCCGTAGTCTAGCGAGACTGTGCTCGTTTAAGTCCCGGCGCGAATGCGCGGTCTGCGCGGTCCGCAGGAGGGGTTCCAGCAGCGGATCTATGGTCCCTGAAGGCGCCTCTTTTTCCGCTGAAAACGCGGCCAGCGCCCGCGCCGAAGGGCCGCTTTCGAAACGAGAGGGATAGAGCGCGTTCACCACCAACGGGCCGATCGACATGCCGAGCTCGCCGCGAATTCGAGCCGCAAGCTCGATGGCCTCATTGGCCGGCAGATCTTCGGCAAGCGTCACCAGCACCGCCGTCGAGCGTACCGGATCTTCGAGTAGCTTCTTGCACTCGAGCGCCGGACGGGTGAGCGGGCCCTCCGGGACAGTGGACAGGATCACCTGTGGAATGCGCAGCATCGTCACCAGATGACCGGTGGCCGGCCCGTCGAAGATCACCAGATCGAAGCGCGGGCGACCCTCCTCCTCCTCGGTGGTGTGATACCAGGTCTTGCCCAGCATCGAGTAGTCCTCGAGGCCGGGGATCGCTTTCAGAAAGGCGCGAGAGACTTTGTTCTCCAGCACCTGCCGGGCGATGAAGCCGGAGCGCAGCACCATGGTTCCGTACTCGCGCAGAGCGGCTTGCGGCGTCATGTTCACCGCCCACAGATTTTCCTGCACCTCCTTTAGATCGGGACCGATCGGATCGCAGGAAAACAGATGTGACAATCGTTCTTTCGATTTTGTCTGACAAATTAGTACGCGCTTGCCGCGTTTGGCGGCGATCAGTGCCAGCGCTGCGGAGATGGTGGTCCGACCGACGCCGCCCTTGCCGGCTACTACCAGCAGACATTTTTCGAGGAGTGCTGGGCTCGACGGCGCGGCTCCGCTCGACGGCGCAATCATTCCGAAAGCCGTCGCGCGACCACGTCCGCCACCCTCGGTGAGAGGAGCAGCGCCAAGTGTCCCAGTCCGTCGAAAACATAATCGACCCCGGCGGGCGCGATCGCCGACGATTCGGCGGGCACGATCACCGCGTCCGAGCGCGACCAGATGGAGGTATAGGTCACATGGTTCGAGGTATTGAACGGTCCGAGACCATGAAGAAACTCAGAGTCCGGCAAGGTCGCGCGCACCGCCGGCCCGAATCCAAAACGGCCCATGGCGCTGCCCTTGTGCGGCGATCCGATGGTGATCAGTCGTCCCACCTGCTCAGCGCCGCCGAGATGCTCGATGTAATAGCGCGCGATGAGCCCCCCCAAACTGTGCGCCACGATGTCGACACGCGGTGAATCTTCGCGCGCGCGCACCCGTTCGACGAAACGTTGGAGATGGATCGCGCTGCGGTGAACCGATTGCGGCGAAAAATAGGTGGTGCCGTAGAGTGGACCGGCGCCGCGATTGATGAGCCGACGGCCGAGCCAGATCCAGCTGGTGCGGTTCATCGCCAGCCCGTGCAGAAGCACGACCGGATGGCGCTCGCCGCGCGCCCGGCCCTCACCTTCGAGCGCAGCGCGATAGCTGCCGCCGACGATCCACCACAGCGGCCAAAGCGGGAGCAGAACCAAGGTCGCCACCAACTCGCTCAGCATGGCGCGCAAAATTCCGGCGGGAAGCGTGCGCCCGCCGAGTAAGAAGGCGAGCGAGTAACTAACCGAGACATAGAAAACGCAGCTGGCGATCAGCAGCTCGACCAAAATGCGTGCGGCGTGGAAGATCATCCAGCGATACAGCTGCGCAGGCTGAAAAAGCCCAGCGCAAAAAAGAGCGCGATGGCCAGATAGATGATCCCGGAGACGTATTTTCGGCCGGGACGGGCGATGCTCGATCGAGGAGGTTGAACGTTGCGAGCCACGAGGAGACAATAGCGCGAATTGTCAGATTTGGTATGATGTCTGCGATATGAAACTCGATAAACAGCGGAACTTCTACGACGACAAGCGCTACTTCCAGGGTAAGGACAACCCTGGCGATTTTCATCCCGATCCCAATGCCGGCGCGGGTGCAGTCTCGCGGGCGCAACTCGTGTTCGGCGCCATCTTCCTCTTGCTGATCGTCTACGGAATTTGGGGTTCGTTTCGCGATTCACACATCGAGATCAAGACGTCGGCTACACCGCTCCTACCCGCGAAGTAACTTCAACTTCGAAGGGTCTAAAAGCGAAATCCTAGATCGAGCGCGATGGCGACCAGGCCCGGTGAAAAGACCGAACGCGGCGGAGTGCCCGATTTGAACGTCGAGAAGGTCACTTCGGTGTCGCCATGGAGGCCAACCTCGACGCCTACTTTCTCCGATGAGAAGATGCGCACGCCGAGGCCGAGCTCGGCTTTGATCATTCCCACCACGTCCACTTCGTCGACGCGCGGCGGCCCCGGATCGCGATAGTCCGCGGCCGAAAGTCCGCCGCCGAGGCCCACGAACGGGCGAATGATCCCGTTCGGACCGACGATGGCGTCGAAGATGAAAAGTGCGGCGAAGGCGTTGTGCTGAAGCGACTGCGTGCCGCCCGCGGTGTAGTCGTGGGTGAAGCGATCGAACGCGAACGAGCCGCCCACTCCGAATCGCACTGGACCGAAGGCGACGATGGCATAGGAGAGCTCGACGCCGCCGCCCCAGCCGATGCGCGGCAGCGATCCCGGTCCGCCGCCGAGTCCGAAGGTGAGTCGGGGAAAGGCCATTAGGTGCCATCGATCGGAGGCCGGCGCGGTGGGTCGTTCGGGATCGCCATGATGTCCCGGAGGGACGTAGCTGGGTGGCGCCGGCTCGGCCTGCGCATACGCCGCTCCGGCCGATGCAAGCACGCCGCCCGTCGAGGCGAGCGAAACAAAGAGGCAGATCGCGCGAATGCGGAGACGACTCATCCGGCTTCTCCTTCGCCAACTTTGGGAATCACTACCACCGCCGCGCACGGTGCGTCGTGAACGATCTGTTCGACATCGTAACCGACTTTGAGGCGATGCTGGACCGCGCGATTCTCTGCACCGATCACCAAGAGTTGATAGAGCCCGGTGCGCGCCTCCGCCATCACCGAATGGTTGGGGTCGCCGCTCGAGCGCACGATCACTGTGACTTTGGCGCTGGTGCGAGTCAGAAGTGGCGACAGCGTGGTGAGCAGCGTGGTGGCCATCATTCGACGGAAACCATCGTCGAGCGTGGTGCTCTCCTCCTCGTCATCGTCGTTGGGCTCGTCCATCGAATAGAGCACGGTCACCGTGCCCTGGATGTTCTCGGCGTACAGCACCGCCAGCTCGAGCGCGGCGCGGGAAAAGAAGCTGCCGTTGGTGGCCACCAAGATTCGCTTGAAGTCTTGCGGTGGACCTTTGGCGAGGACGATGCCCACATGACAAGGCGCATGCTGCAAAATCCCAGTGGTCACCGCCGCCCGCAGCGGACTGCGCTGCCCGCCACCGAGCAGAATCAGATCGAATCCGCGCGCAGCTTCGCGGCAAACATATTCCGCAACGTCGGGCTCCATCACTTTGCGAATCTCGATCCGCGCCTGCTGCTCGTCGGCAAATGCCTTCATCTGATCGAGATGTTGCTGCAGATTGCGTCCGGTCAAATCCGATTTGAATCGAGCGCGCACGAAGTCGGTGAAGCGAACAAAGATATTTCCGCGCGGCGGCTCGACGTAAATTACGGTCAAGGTCGATGAGCCACCGCGAAGCAGCGCGCTCGCCATGCGACTGGCTGCCAGTGCGTTCGGGCCGCCGGCGGTGGGAAGGAGTGTCTTCATGCGCGTGCGATCGAACAGTCGTCGCTCGCTCTCCGACTGAATTCGCGCGCGCTCTTCTGGGCTCATCTTGACGCCTTTCAGCGTCAGCCGCAGCCCGATCGGCGCCATGAACGAAGTGACGATGGCGATCACCACCACGATGGCGAACATGGCCGGATTGAGAATGCCGAGGTTGAGCCCGACCAGCGCCACCACCAATTCCATCGCGCCGCGCGCGTTCATGGCCACGCCGATCGACAGCGACTCCCAAAACGACATGCGACCGATCAAGCCGCCGGCGGTACAGCCGACCAGTTTGCCGAACGTCGCCACGGCGAGCGCGATCAAAAGCATTTTGGGCGAGGTGACCGCGTGGAGATCAACCTTGAGGCCGACCGAGCCAAAAAAGATCGGCGCAAAGATCGGCAGCGCGATCGTCTCCAGCCGATGAATGGTGGGCGGACGCAAACGCGGCACCTGGCGAAGCAGACAGCCGGCCACGAAGGCACCGAACACCGCGTGAATTCCGATCTTCTCGGTGATCGCCGCCAACACGAATGCGAACACGACCACCACCACCAAGTCGCTGTTCGGCGTGCGCGATCGATCGTCGACGATGCGGAAGAGCCAATTGATGCCTGGGTAGAACAGGAATCGGCAAGCGGCAAGGAAGAGCGCGGTGAAAACCAACGTCTGAATGAAGTTGAGCGCGATGTGATCGGACGAGCCGGCGATGCCGGCGATAATCGACAAGATGAGCCAGCCGGTGGTGTCGTCGACCACACCGGCGGACAAGATCACCACCCCGATGTTGCGTTTGGTGAGCTCGAGATCCATCAGGATCTTGGCGATCACCGGCATGGCCGAGATCGACATTGCCGTCGCCAAAAAACAGGAGAACAGATGACGCCGTTGTGGATCGGCCAGGTAGCTGTCGGGCATCCACTCGCCGAGCGCGAGGCCGGACAGGAATGGAATCACCATTCCGAGTGCCGATGAGGTGAACGCGGTGCGACCGAGGCTTCGCAACAGTCGAACGTCCGTCTCGATGCCAGTCAAAAGCAGCAGCAGCACCATACCGATCCACGACACCACCTCGAGCAGATGCACCTGCGTCGGATCAGCGGGAAAGATGGCGTGAAAACCAGCCGGCCAGAGCGCGCCCAGAAGCGACGGACCGAGTACGATTCCGGCCAAAAGCTCGCCCACTACCGGCGGCTGCCCCAGCCGTTTGGCCAGCTCGCCGAGCAGACGCGACATGGTGAGAATCAGCGCGATCTGCAGCAGAAACAGGAACAGCGTGTGGCCGGGAAGTGCCGGAATGGGAGTCATGTTCCGCGGCCGGCATCCTAGCAGATTGTCGACCAAGGCTGGAGTCAATCGTCCTCACTCCAGCGAGTTAAACACTGAGAACTACTGATGGCACGGCCATTGCTCCTCTCTTACGGGTGATGAAAAAACGGGCCGGACTCATCCTCGCCGGCGGACTCAGCCTGATCGGCAGAACTGGATACGCCGCCCCCACAACGGCCGGACGAATCACCATGCGCCACGTCGGAAAGCCGATCTTCAACGTCACCGTTCCCGACAATCTCGGTCGCCCGCCCACGTCGAGCGATGTCAAGATCGACGGAAATGCCGACGGACGATCGGCGGACGAAGTGGTCAGCCTGGTGAAAAATCGACTGCGCGGCTCGTTTGCGCCGGCCAACAAAACATTTCTCGAAAATACCATTCGCAACACCTATCGGTCGCAAGCGCTCGGCGTTTGGAACGCGATGGTCGATCAGTCACCGACCAATCTCTTTTTGAAGAACCTCGGCGCCGACGCGAAAATCTCCGTGCTCGGAACGGTGTCGTCGGTGAAGCCGACCATCTATCAAGTCGATCAAGGCGGCACCACCTCGTTTTATGCGCGCGGCGATTCGGGCAATCTCGAGCCGCTGGCCAAGCAACCCTATCCAGTGATCATGCGGACCGGCGTCGATCTCACCGGTGGGCAGGTCGCGCCCAGCTATCCGCACTGGAATGCGCCGGCGCTGGCGAAGCCGGTCGGTGCGACCATCACCGAAGGCAAGTAGCTCGCCGCACAAAGCGTGATAGGTTCTCGCCGATCATGAGCCATCGAGTCATCCTCAAACGCGGGCGCGCCAAGGCGGTTTGGATGGGCCATCCGTGGATTTTTTCCGGCGCCATTTTAAAAGAGGTCGGCGGTCCCAAGGCCGGCGATGTCGTCGATGTGTGCGATGCCGATGAGCGGTTCATCGGTCGTGGATTTTTCAGTCCCGGTTCGCAGATTCGCGTGCGCATGGCCACCCTCAAAGAGGAGCCCATCGATGCCACCTTCATCAAAGGGCGAATTCGCTCAGCGGCGCGTTTGCGGCAAAAGATCGGATTGCCATCGGCGGAGACCGACGCGTTTCGTCTGTTCAACTCCGAGGGCGACGGACTGCCGGGCCTGATCGTCGATGTGTTCGGTGACGTCTTGGCTGTGCAGTTCACCGCGTTCGGTCCGAAGCGAGTGGAAGAGATCGTCTACGACGCGCTGGGAAATCTCGAGCTCGGAGGTAAGCGCGCGCGATCGATCGTCGAAGTCAGCGCTGGCGGTTTCGCCGAGGTCGAAGGATTCACCTCGCAAAATCGCGTTGTGCGCGGCGAAGAGATCCGCACCGTCGCCTGTCGAGAGAACGGAATCACGCTCGAGGTCGAGCCGCTCGGCGGGCAGAAGACCGGCATGTTTCTCGATCAGCGCGAGAACCGGCGACGCATCATGGGCTTTGCCCGCGGCGCTCGCATGCTCGACGTCTACACCTACGCCGGCGGATTCGCGCTGGCGGCGTTGCGCGGTGGCGCAGCTTCAGCGACCTGCGTCGATTCTTCGGCCCGCGCGCTTGAACGCGCCAGGCGTCACGCCGAGCTCAACTCACTTGGGCCAGTCGAAACCATCGAGTCGGATGCGTTTCGCTTTTTGGAAACGGCCAAACCGCGCGCCTACGACATTGTGGTGGTCGACCCGCCGAAGTTTGCGCGCGCCCAAAAAGATCTACCGGCCGCGCTCAAGGGATACCAGCGGCTCAACATGCTCGCGCTCACCGCCTGTGCCGAGGGCGCGCTGTTTGCCACCTCCAGCTGTTCGCAGCTCGTCGACGAAGCAACCTTCGAGCGCATGATCGGACAGGCCGCGCGCGATGCCGGCCGGCGGGTTCGCATTTTAGAGCGCACCTCGCAAGGTCCCGATCATCCCATCGTGCCGAGCTTCGACGAGGGCCGCTATCTAAAGTTCGTCCTCTGCGCCGTGGAGTAAAAGCCCAAAGGCACAGAGGTTACGCTCTACTATCCGAAGTATTGAATCGCCCTTGATTTTTTGACCCAACCGCGCAGATCGCATTTTCGGCTGACAACGTGACCGTGGGCAATGGCGATCCGCGCGCTTCATTCGAAATTGAAAATGGAATTCGATACCTGCGACCCAGGAGAGTGACCCCTAAGGCTGTTAGTTCCTCTAAGCTGCTCTTGGTTCGGCGGGAATCGGGCGATGAAAGGTTAGGCGATAGACGCTGTTGTCGGTCTCGACGTAGACCGATTCGCCATCTGGATCGGTGAGCACCCGCCTGACCGGCGTGGTGATCATGCGGTGTCCGTTGGGATCACGAAAGATGACCATGCCACGCCCGACCACGGGGTAGCTGACGAGGAACCCGTTATAGGTTCGCCCGACACCGACAGCAGCTCGTTCGCGACCGTGGTCGCGAATCTTGCGCGCGGTTACGTTGGTCATCGCGCTCCAGTACCTCTTGGGTCTATTTTAACGCTGGTTTCCTGTTCCGTCATCTTCATTCTTTGGATACCCTTTGCACGCATGGATTTCGGCGCTGCGGTTGAAGGATTCGAATCGATTCGAATTTTTCCCGTTCGCACACCGACTTTACCGCCTGCCACCCACACCAACGTATATGTCGTCAATCGCACCGCGTTCGATCCGGCGAGCCCGTACAGCGACGAGCAGGCGCGACTCGCAGCGGCTCTCGACGCGCTCGAAAATCCGATCGAACGCATCGTGCTCACTCATCATCACGTGGACCACGTGTCGGGCGCCACGGTGCTGGCCGATCGTCTTCGAATTCCGATCGCCGCGCACCAAGAGACCGCGCACAAGCTCGCCGGTCGCGTAAAGGTAGACGAAATTCTCCGTGAAGGAGATGTCGTAGCCGGGCTGCGCGCGCTGCACACGCCCGGTCACGCGCCGGGACATCTCTGCTTTCTCGACGAGAAATCGCGCGCGATCATCGCTGGCGACATGGTGGCGTCGATTGGAACGATCGTGGTCGAGCCGGACGATGGCGGCGATATGATCGAATACCTCGCCTCGCTCGAAAGGCTGCGAACCCTTACTCCGTCGGTGCTTCTGCCCGCGCACGGCGATCCCATTCGCGATGCCGATGGACTACTCGCCTTTTATTTGAAGCATCGAATGGAACGCGAAGCACGCGTGTTTGCCGCGCTCACCGCGACTGCACAAACGCTCGATCAGCTGGTGCCAGTGGCCTATCCCGACGTGCCGGCCGCGATCTATCCGCTCGCGGAGCGCTCACTGCTGGCGCATCTGAAGAAACTCGAACGCGAAGGTCGCGCGCACAACGAATGCGACCGCTGGCGCATCTGAGCCAGGCCCGGCCGCTACATCCCCGCGTCGACCGCACTTCCGACTGCGACCATGCCGGCGCACGACTTTCGCGTAGCTAGATTCACGCACATGAGCTTGAACGGCTGCTCCACTTGATCGCACTCGGCCTTTGCGATCGGTTGCGCCCAGGGAAAGCGAAAGTAGTGCGCGGCGTTGAGGGTCTGACCGCTGACTTGAAAAGCCAGCACGGTGAGCCGTCCCAGATCGACGCAGCAGTTGCTGTCACAGATGGTACTGAAGACGAGCTGCCCCGGATCGTCCGACACCACGAAAGATCGATCGCGACGTCGTCAGACGGCGCGGCAGGCGTCCAAGCACACGCCGCGCAGAAAATCGTAGCCGCGAGGAGCGTGCCGACCGTGAACCTCATGGCGCAACTCAGAGTCGCCCGATCTCGCGCTCGCGCACCCAGCCCTCGAGACCGTTCGAGAGACGAATGCGCACCCAGTCCTGCTCTTTCTCGGTCACACGCACGCGCAGTCCCGCGTGAACGTTGAAGAGCGGCTGATAATTGGGATCGGGACCTTCCTTGACCTGCACCGAATCGGGCAGCACCACCGCTTGCTCGACGCTGGTGGCCAGGTAGAGTCGCCCGCCCAGCAGGGCGCCTGAAACCACCGCGGCGAAGGTCATGAACGAAAACGCCGCCCACAAGCTGACGCGCAGAAATCCTGGTGAGACGAAGTGAAGCACCATCAGCAGCACGAACACGCCCATGTAGAGCGCGAGAAACGACCAGCTCACGTTGCCGATGGTGTAGGGCTGGACCAAGCGGATCCACAGCGGCACCGACTCGGCGCCCACCAGGCGATCGTCGCCCTTCTTTTTTCCGAGCTCACGTGCCGCTTTGAGGTTGTAGTCGACGTCTTCCTGTCCCGGATCGAGCTCGAGCGCCCGCTCGTAGTTATAGACCGCCGGACCGATCGCGCCCGACTTCAAATAGGCATTGCCGAGGTTGTAAAAGAGATCGTCTGACAAGATTCCCAGACCGGCCAGCTGCTCGTAAGCGGCGATGGCCTCGGCGTAATGGCCTTTGAAATAGGCGTCGTTTCCGCGACGAAAGGTGGCGTCGGTGGTGGTCGATTGTGTCGAGGGCGGGGCGCTCGCCGGAACGACTTCGGCTGAGCCACAAATCACCAGCGTGGCGATCGCGAGCGTGAGCACGCGCTTGACGGCCGACGATCTCATGCGGCCTCCTTCTTGGCGGGCTCTTGCAACTTTACACGCTCGATCCAGGTGAGCAAGGTGCGCACGCGCCTGAGCGCAGCGCGCATTTCGCCGGGCCCCGACGCCGACGGTGCGAAGCGGGCGAAGTCGCAGTTCTCCAGCTCCTGCACCACCGCCTCGGAGGTCTCTTTGGGAAATCCGCGCGACTCGAGATGACCGCGCAGTTCGCTGAGCGTGAGCGCCTCCACTTTGGTGCCGAGTCGGAATTCGATGTGCTCGTAGACGACGCGCGCACATTCACCGAAGAACGCCGATGGACGCATCGCCTTTATTTGATATTCGGCGGCGCGCAGACGACGGCGTGCGCTGCGACGGGCACGGCGCCGTTTCGAGCCGGTGGTCTCACGCGAAAGCCGGCGCCTGAGCGCATCGGCGATCAAAACCAAAATCCAAATTCCCGGCGGCAGAGCGAGAATCAGCGCCGCGCGCGATCCGCGCAGCATTCGCTCGCCGAAGCGCGAGCGCAGATTGGTTCGATTGCGAATGGGNNTCGCCAGCACGTTCTCTTGCGGCGCCACCGTCGGGCTGGTGGCGTCGATCTGGCTTGGATCGCCCACCACAGTGATCGGAATCGCCTGCGTCTTCACGGTCTGGTACTTGGCTGCGTGCGGATCGAAAAAGGCAAAGCTCACTTCGGGCAGCGTGAGCGCGCCACCCCGCTCTGGCATGAGCAGATAGGTGAACACCTTCTCGCCGCGTAGATCGTCGCCGGGAAGCACGTTCTCCTTCACCGTCGGCTCGTACACTTTGAAACCTTCCACCTGCTCCATCTTGGTGAGCTTGATGTTGCGCAGATTGCCCGCGCCGCGCAGCGCGATCTGCCACTTGACCGCTTCACCGGCGGCCAGCTTGGTGCGATCGGCGCTGGCCGAAATCTCGAACTTGCCGATGTTGGCCGCCTCGAAATCGATGGGCCGTCCTTCTACCGGCAACGGCAGCACTTCGATCACGAACGGCTTCGACTTCTTCACGTCCGAGGCGTTGGCGTAAAATGCGGTGGTCATGGTGGTCGCTTCCGCCTCGTAGGGCGAAATGGTCAGCTGGCCGGCCTTGAGGGGAAAGAGCGCGCGCTTGAGCAAGAGCAGCACCTGATACTCGTGGCCGTGAATGACCTGCCGCTCCCATGGCGCGTTGTTGCTGGGAACATAGAGCGTCTCCGCCCAAAAGTCTTCGTTCTTGGGCTCGGCCAGGGTTCGATATTTGAGCAGCTGACTCTGTGTATACAGACGGTAGCTGGCAGTGAGCTGCTCGCCGACGTATACGCGCGTTTTGTCGACCCTCCCGTCGAGAAACAGATCTTCGTCACCCTTCAAATGCTCAGGCGCGGGCGCGACCGCGGTCGGCGGCGGCGGCGCGGGGGCCGGCTGCATCTGCGAAAATGGATCGAGCGGATTTCCACCGAACAGTGTGAACGGATTCATTCCGTTCGCACCCGCGGGCTGCTGTTGCTGCTGCGCCGACGGGTGCGGCCCTTTGGGGATCGGCATCACGTGCACTTTGAGCTCGCGCGTGTGCACCTCTTGTCCGGCGATGCGCACCTGCGCCGCACCGATGGTGAGCGTGCCTTTCTTCCTGGGTTTGAGCGTGTAGTGATGCTGCTCGATCATCCGAACCGTTTGGTGACCACCGCTTCCCACCCACTGCATCTGTTCCGAGGTGGACGAATTCTGCACTTCGAAGTCGGGCGCCATCGGCGCACGATATCCCTCGAACGCCTGATTGCCGTCGCGCTGAAGTGAAATGGTCAGCTCAACCGTCTGATCGAGCGTGATCTCCTCGGACGACGCGCGCGCTTCGAACAGCACGTTGTCGGCTCGGGCCGGCAGCGATAGCGCGATCAAAATCGTCCAAGGTAAAAGCCGCTTCATCTACCAATCCTTGCTGGGGCGCCGATTGCTCGCTCGCTTGCGCGCCAAATCTTTCTGCACGGTCGGCTCTACACGTTCGAGCGCGTCGAGCACCGCCTCCGCATCCTGCTTGTCGATCTCTTTCGGTGGCTCGCGCATTTGAGCAGCAGTCTTCTTTTTTTCTTTCTCTTCTTCTTTGGAATTCTGCCCCTTGTCGGGTGAATTTGCCGCATTTTTCTCTTCGTCTTTGGGCTTCGGCTTTTGCGCCTGATCCTGCTGCTGATCTTCTTGCTTGGGATCTTGCGGCTGCTTCTGGTCGTTTTGCGGCTGCTTTTTGTCGTCTTGCTGCTTCTGATCTTGCGGCTGCTTTTGATCTTGAGCCTGCTTCTTCTGATCGCCCTGCTTGTCTTGATCTTTCTGATCCTGCTTTTGCTTCTCTTCGATCATTCGCTTGAGCGCCAGCTCGAGGTTCCATTTGGCGCGCTTGTCGTCGGATCGCAGCCCGAGCGTGTGCTTGTAGGCATCGGCAGCGTCCTTGAAACGCTGCTGCTCGAAAAGCGCGTTGCCCATGTTGTAGTAGCTGTCGGCTTTGACCTCTGGATCGTGTCCTTCTGAAGCGCGCTGAAATTCCTTCTGCGCCTCGACATGCCGCCCGAGCGCGGAGAGGGCCTGCCCGCGATCGAAATGAGCCACTGGCTCGTCGGGCATCGCTTCGACCGCGCGATCGTAGGCCTTGAGCGCCTCGTCGGCCTTGCCGGCGGCGAGCGCGCGATTGCCCGCTTCGATGTTGGGATCGAGTCGCTTGAACAGATCGAATCCAGTGACGAACGGAAACAGAAACAAGAGGAGCGCCGCCGCTGCGCGCGGAGAAAATCCACGGGTCTTAGTCGCCGGCACGGGGGTGCTGACAACGCTTGGCTCCCGCTTCCTTTCACCGAGGAGCGCGCCCGCCAAAAGACAGATGAAGGCCGGCACTAAAAACCAACGTCCGACATCTTCCGGTTCGCGTTCGAGCCGCGCCTCTTCCATGGTTCGCTCGAGCCCGGCGATGGCATGCTGAAGACGTTCCATTCCGAAGCGACGCGGATCGAGCGGGATGTAATCGCCTTGCGAGATCTGCGCGATCTGTTTGAGCGACGCGTCATCGAGCCCGACTCGCACCGGCTGACCACTCGCATCATTAATGAAGCCGGTCGGCTTGCCCCCTTCATCGTAGAGCTGCACATAGGGTCTCTCGTTCGAGCCGATGCCGAGCGTGTAGATGCGAATGTTCTGTTTGGCCGCTTCTTTGGCGGCGGTGAGCCCACGTCCTTCGGTGTCTTCACCATCGGTGAGCAGCACGATTACTTGCGACGCCAGCTTGGCGTTCTTGTCGTTGGGATGGCGCACGCGCAAAAGCAGCTCGGTCGATGCCGAGATCGCGCGGCCGAGATCGGTGCCGCCGAGCGGCATGTCGTCCGGTCCCATGTCGCGCCAAAAAAGTTTGGCCGCTTCGTAGTCGACGGTGAGCGGATACGACAGTGTCTCGCCGGCGAAGGCGACCAGTCCCACCCGATCACCATGCAAGGTGTCGATGAATCGCCCGAGCTCGGCTTTGGCGCGTTCGAGTCGCGACGGATAGATGTCGCGCGCCAGCATGCTGCGCGAAAAATCGAGCGCCACTACCAGATCGAGCCCGCGACTCTCGGTGAGCCGCGCCCGTCCCGGCACTTGTGGCTGACCGAGCGCCACCATGAGCATGGTCACCGCGGTCACGTTGAGCACTGCGCGCACTCGCCGGCGTCCAGGCGACGCCGACCGCGTCATGCGCGCGACCATCGGCAAGTGACCGATCTTTTCCAGCAACTTTCGCCGGCGCTGTCCGTCGATGGCATAAATGATCACCATGATCGGAACCAGCACCAGCAGATAGAGAAGATGAAAATTTCCCCAGGTCATCGCCGACCCTTCATGGAAATCTCCGAAAGCGCGTGAGCGAAAGCAAAATCTCGAGCAGCACCAGCGCTAACGCCGACGCGATCAAGTTAGGATAGAGCTCGGCGTAGTGCGGCGTTTGCGATTTGAGCTTGGAGCGATCGAGATCTTCCAAGATCGCTTGAAAACGCTTCTGTAGCGCGTCGGTGTCGGTGGCCAAATAGGGAACGCCGCCGGTCGAATCGGCAATCTCTTCGAGAAGCTTGGGATTGACCGGATAGCGCGGACGCGAACGAACGACATTGCCGAAGCGATCGGTGCCGGGCGGTGCTTCCGCCGCCAGCGAATCGCGACCGATCAAAATGGTGAAGACTTTCACGCCAAAGGTCTGCGCGTATTTCGCCGCCTGTTTGGGATCGAGCTTGGACGCGTTGTCGTCGCCATCGGTCACCAGCACGATCACTTTTGATTTGGCATTCGATTTTCGCAGCCGGTTGATGGCAGTGCCGAGCGCGTTGCCGATCGCGGTTCCCTGTCCGTCGATGAGCCCCAGTCGCACGTCATCGAGAAGGCCGATCACCGCGCGATTGTCGAGCGTGAGCGGACACTGCGTGAACGCCTCTTTTCCGAAGATGACCAGACCGATGCGATCGGACGCGCGGCGCTTGATGAAATCTCTGATCACCCGCTTGGCGGCGGTGATACGATCGGGAATCAGATCGTTTTCCTGCATCGAGTTCGACACGTCGAGCGCAACCACGATGTCGATCCCTTCGACTTCCATATTGTCGGTCGACATCTTCTGCGGACGCGCCAGCGCCACCGCCACCAATCCGACCGCCACGATGCGAAGCGCGCGCGGAAGTTGCAGCAAATAGCCGAAGGTACCCTGCTTGGTGCGCAAGAGATCGCGCGTACGCGAAAAGGAGAGGGTGGCCACGCGTCCGCGCTCGAGCGCGAATCCCACCCACACCGTGAGCGGAATCGCCACCAATAGCAAAAACGCGCTCGGGTGACGCCAATGAATGTCGCTGCCGCGCAGGCGCAACAGGATGAACAGCGCAAACGGCAGCGCGATCACCATGGTGAGGAGATAGGGCGAGACCGCGTTCAAAAACGAATTGCGCCGGCGCCCTTCGCCCCGGCGCTCCGTTTGGCCGCGCGGAGGACCATCCACTCGGCGATCGCCTACGGTTGGACTATCCACCGCCCACCTCTTGACTCGGGCTCGGCCCGGGAGTCACGACGATCGGTGACCGTGCGTAGGTGGTCTTCACGATCTCTTCTGCGGCGGCGAGCAGCGCCAGTGCATCGCCTTCGTTCGATCCGGCCTTGGCGAATTTGACCAGATCGGTATCGCTCAAGAAGCGAGTCACTTGTGTGGTCCCCGCCACCAGGTGCTCCGCGTGCACGCCGAGCTGATCGATGAGCTCGGTGGTGGTGAGCTCGAGTGAGTCGAATCCGAATCGCCCGCCCAAATAGGCGCGAATGACCTCGGCCACCTCAAAATAAAATGGCCGATAGCCATCGGTGGAAAATGCGCCACGCGCGCGAATCTGCGAAAGTCGCTCGAGCGCGATCTCTTCCGGCGGGCGCGACGGAATGACGGGCACCGACGAGACTGCCAGTGGAGCGCGTCGATACTTTCGCGAGAAATAAACCGCCAGCAGCATGACCAGAGCGCCGCCGATGGCGATACCGCCGTACTTCAC
Source organism: Myxococcales bacterium (assembly GCA_003153195.1). Taxonomy (GTDB): domain Bacteria; phylum Myxococcota_A; class Polyangia; order Palsa-1104; family Palsa-1104; genus PALSA-1153. Next base: position 12,424 of record PLXG01000240.1, on the reverse strand, counting down.
CACCGCCATCACACGACGATCCTCCACCAGCGCCGAACGGGGCGGACGAAGCGGCTGCGCCTCCGGCTTCTCGTTGGCCTCCTCGAGCAGCGCGCGAATGTGCACGGTGATGGGCAGCGTCTGCGTGGTGCGAATTTCGCCGCGGGTGTTGTTGTAAGAAAGCTCGATGGGCGGCACTTCCAGCTCACCAGTTTCATACCCGGCGATGCCGAGCACGAAGCGATGCGATCGCTTCCCGTCGCCCAGATCTCGGCCCAGCGGCTCGCCGTCGTCACGATCGAGGACTTCGAGCTTTCCCAGATCGATCTTGGTGGGCAACCGCACCGCGATGCCGCCCTTGGTCACTGCGCTGAGCGTGAGCGTCAACCGATCGCCTACGTGCGCTTCGGTCTTCTCGAGCGACGCGCCCACCGTTGGTGCATCCGGATCGGCCGTGCCCAAATCCTGCGACCACGCGATCGAAGCGGTTGAGCACGCCAAAGCGATCAAGCACGCGCGCACGATCGGCAACATCTGCCAACCGTTGACCGTCGACCGTCGACTGTCGACCGTCCGCATCAATGCCGCATCCTTCGCTCACGCGCGCGAAAGAACAAAACCAGCGCTGCCACGTACGGCTCATCAGTGCGAACACTTACCGAGTCCATGTCGTGCCGGCGAAAAAGCGCGTCGCGCTCGTCGCGGCCCTTCCGTACCAGCGCGCCGTAGCGATTGCGTCCGGGACCGCTGGTGTCGAAGGCCACTACGTCGCCGGTCTCGGTGTCTTCGAAGTAGACGTATCCGACATCGGGAAGTTTTTCCTCCAGCGGATCGACGATCGACACCGGAACCACATCGTGCTTTCGATGCGCAATGCGCAGTGCCTTTTCGTACGAGGCGACGCCACCATCAACGATGAAGTCGGACAAAAGAAACGCTACCGATCGGCGACGCGCCACCTTGGCCAAAAATTCGAGCGCGACCTTGATGTCGGTGCGGCGCGACTGCGGCTGAAAGGTCAGAATTTCGGTAATGAGCGCCAGCACGTGCTTCTTGCCTTTTTTCGGCGGCACGAACTTCTCGATTCGATCGGTGAAAATCATGAGGCCGATGCGGTCGTTGTTCTTGATGGCCGAAAATGCCAGCAGCGCGGCGATTTCGGCAGCCACTTCGCGCTTGAGCTGCTCGCGCGATCCGAACGCGCCCGAGCCCGATCCGTCGACGAGCAGCATCACGGTCATCTCGCGCTCTTCGACGAACAATTTCACGAACGGTTCCCGCATGCGCGCGGTCACGTTCCAATCGATCATGCGCACGTCGTCACCGGGTTGATACTGCCGCACCTCGGAGAACGCCATGCCGAGGCCCTTGAACACGGAGTGATAGGCGCCGGCGAGTTGATTTTGCGCCTGCCGGGCAGTGACGATTTCGATCCGTCGGATCTTTTTTATGATCTCTCTAGGCAGCATGGTCGACGGTCGACGGTCGACGGTTGACAGTTCTGAGTCGCGACCAGGCTCTCGTCTGCGACTGTCGACTGTTAACTGTTGACTGTCGACTCTTCATGGTACTTCCACGTGCTCGAAAAGACGTCTGACAATGTCCTCCGACGTCACGTTTTCCGCCTCGGCTTCGTAGGTCAGAATGACGCGGTGGCGCAGCACGTCGAGACCGACCGACTTGATGTCCTCGGGTGTGACGTAACCGCGGCGCTTGAGGAATGCATGCGCGCGCGCCGCCAAGTTGAGAAAGATCGACGCACGCGGAGACGCGCCGTACTGAACGAAATCGGCCAGCTCTTTCAATCCGTAGGCGCCTGGCTCGCGGGTCGCGTGCACGACGTTGATAATATAATCGCGGATCTTGTCGTCGATATAGATCTGGCCGATCACGCTGCGGGCCGAGAGCAGCTCGTCGATGGTGGCCGCGCTGTCGATTCGCGCGGTCGACGGGCCCATGGTCATGCGATCCATGATCTCGCGCTCTTCTTGCTTGCCCGGATAGCCGACCTTCACCATCAGCATGAAACGATCGAGCTGTGCTTCGGGAAGCGCGTAGGTGCCTTCTTGCTCGATGGGATTTTGCGTCGCCATGACCAGGAACGGCTCGGGCAACTTGTGCGTCTCGTCGCCGATGGTGACCTGCCGCTCTTGCATCGCTTCCAGCAGCGCCGACTGAACTTTCGCCGGCGCACGGTTCACTTCGTCGGCCAGCACCAAGTTGGCGAAGATCGGTCCCTTCTTCGCCTTGAACTCTTGCGTCGCCGGATTGTAGATGGTGGTTCCGACGATGTCGGCCGGCAGCAGATCGGGCGTGAACTGAATGCGCTGAAACTTGGCGTGAAAGCAATCGGCCACGGTTTTGACGGTGAGCGTCTTCGCCAGTCCCGGCACGCCTTCGAGCAAAACGTGCCCGCCGGTGAGAAGTCCGATCAAGATTCGCTCGACCATATATTTCTGGCCGACGATGACCTTGCCGACTTCGCTTACCAGCCGCTCGGTGAACACCGATTCGCGCTGCACCAACTCATTGATGACCTTGACATCGTAAGCCATACCAAAAGGGGATAGCACCTCTTGCGAAACGGAGCAATTCCCTTGAGATGAGCTAGAGGCCGCAGCGCTTGAACGGACTTTGGGCATCGAGGGACGCGCAGACCGGTGCAGTCAGTGTGCAGTCAAAAGCGCTGTGACAAAATCGACGGCCGCCGCTGTTACAATCGCCGACGGCAACGCAGCTCGAGCCGTTGTTATCGCCGCAACAAATTTGGCCCGAGCCACAGTCTTCGGGACCGTCGCAGTCGAAGGTATTGTCGATACAAACGTCGCCCGGGTCGATGCAGTCGCCCGTTTTTCCCTTATCGGACGAGCAGCAGAGCTGACCAGAAGTGCAATCGTTCCCGCCGCAATGAAGGCCGCGCGCGCCGGAAAAATCGAGAGGGGCTGACGAGAAGTCTCGTAGCGTCATGTCGTGCACTGCCCCGTCGCTCGATGAGAGATCGGAGTGCGACTCGAAGCCGTCTCGCGAAAGGAGGTCGGTGGCTAGATCGTGGGATCCGGCCAGGTCGGCGCCGGTTTCCGCGGCCAGATCGACGGCGCTGGTGATGGCGTCTGGATTGGGGCGCGTGCAGCTCCCCAGGAGCGCCAGTATTCCAATGCGAAGGGCCAGTCGCATGGCTCGATCATACCACTTTCGCTGTCTGATGTTCTCCTTTTATTTCATGTGGTTATCGCGTCGAATTGACATCCGCCGGGGCGGCTGATAGACCGACGAGCGAAAAGGACAATCATCTATGAGCATTTCTCGCGAAGACCTGCGCTTTTGGGACCGCCGAACTCTGGAACGTCGTGTGCGCAAGAACCTGGTTACGAAGAAAGAGATCGAGAAGACCGTCAAAGGACTTCCCGATGTGACTGACAAGATCGCGCCGATGGAAGAAGATGCTCCGGCTGAGGAGAGCGTCGCCTAACCGATGTCTGACCCAAAGGAGCCAAGCGAGCTCCCTGAGATCGATTTCGGTACCTTTGTTATGTCGCTCGCCTCGTCGGTGCTGGTGCATTTGGGTGAGATTCATCATCCCGAAACCGCGGCCGAGCAGACGAACATGCATATGGCGAAGCAGACCATCGACATCCTCGGAATGCTGCGCGACAAAACGCGTGGTAATCTGACCGAGGCCGAACAGCAGCTAATCGACAATCTCCTTTACGATCTACGGATGAAGTATGTCGGCACGAAAAAGGGGTAGGTCCTGGCCGGCGAGCTTCGCGCTGGTCTCGGTGCTCGGCTGTAGCGCGCCCGCGCCCGCACAACCGGCGGCGAAAGATTCGCCCGGTTCACCGTCGGCCTCGCCCGGCTCGGGCTCGCCGATGGATTCGCCTTCGTCTTCATCGGGTGGGAGTAAATCGCTGGTCCCGGTCCCCGGCGCACCCAGCTCGTTCGTGGAGCTGGTCAAGCGCGCGCGCCCGTCGGTAGTCAACATTCACACCACATCGATCGTGCGTCGTCAGCCAGTGGCAGTATTTCCGTTTGGCGAAGACAGCCCGTTCTATCAGTTGTTTCAGCAGCCGGAGGAGCGCGCGCAGTCGCTCGGCAGCGGTTTCATCATCAGCGAAGATGGCGACATCGTCACCAACAACCACGTGGTCGCGCCTGAAGAATTCGGCGGCCGCGTCGCCGACGAGATCGTGGTGCAGCTGGAGGACAAGCGACAGTTTCGCGCTCGCGTGCTGTCACGCGATCCGGCCACCGAAGTGGCGCTGCTTCACATCGACGCCAAAGGTCTGACACCGGCGAATTTAGGCGACTCCGACATTTTGGAAGTGGGCGAGTGGGTGGTGGCCATTGGTGAGCCGTACGGACTTTCGTCGACGGTGACCGCCGGGATCGTCAGCGCCAAAGGACGGCGCGGCGACCAGGTCAAGGGGCTCAATCGCGGCTATTGGGATTTCATTCAGACCGACGCTGCCATCAATCCCGNNATCCCGGCAACTCGGGTGGACCGCTCTACAACATGCGCGGGGAGGTGGTCGGCATCAACACCGCCATCAATGCGCGCGCACAAGGACTCGCGTTCGCGGTGCCAATCAACATGGCCAAGCGCGTGGTGAGCGACTTGCGAAAATACGGACACGTGCAGCGCGGGTGGCTCGGTCTCAGGCCAGTGGATCCGCGTGCGATCGGCATCAACGCCGATGGCGCCATCGTGGCGCTGGTGGTTCCGGGCGGACCGGCCGATCGCGCCGGGCTCAAGCGCGGCGACATAGTGGTGAAGTTCGACGGAGTCGACGTCGACGATGCCGAGCGCTTTCGCTGGCTCTCTGCCAACGCCGGAGTCGGCAAAGAGGTCACGCTTCACGTCGCGCGCGGCAAGCAAGAGCTCGATCTAAAAATCAAAACCATCGCCCAACCTGAGTGATCCCTCTCCCAGGTCATCAACCTGAGAGATCCCTCTCCTAGGTCATATCCAGCTAATTTTATTTTGTTTTCCAAAGCAACCGCGCACTTTGCAAACAGTCCTTTCAATTCGCGCGCTTGCCTTGAATAGGGTTTTAATTTCAGTTACTTATGACCCTAGAGCGCGATCACTGATCGTTAAGAACTCTAGGCGGTTGCCGAAGGGGTCGCGGAATTCGAAGCGGCGATGTCCGGGGATTTGATCGCCATCTTTGATCTCGATCGCGGCCGCCGCCAACGTCTTGCGCGCGTCCTCGAGGTTGTCGACTAAAAACGCGACGTGTTCGCGACGCTCGCTTCGATCTGCGAAATATTTTTCCGCGCCGAGATGAATTTGAAAATCGTCCTGCTCTAGCCACAATCCACCGCGACGTTTCAAAACCTCCGGCTTATCAATCTCGTGTAGCCCGAGCAGCCCGCAGTAAAACGCTCGCGCTTCATCTTCGCGCCCGGCTGGAATCATCAGCTGCACGTGCAAGACTCGTTCGATCCTCATGCGCGCTCCGCCACCAGCAATACATTGCCCGGATGCATCGGTCCCGAAACCGGCTGCGCCGCGACGGTGAATCCGAGCGACTCGAGATCGTCGCGTAGCTCGGAGAGCGGACGAAAGCGCACCGCCGGCCCTTTGTTCCAACCGAATCGCGTCGCGCACCACTCGACCAGGCGCGTCCATCTGGCGCCTCCACCGCGCGACCGATCGCCCTCGCGCACCAGCAATCGTCCGCCCACGCGCAACGCCGTCCGACAGCGCTGAAGGATCTCGCGTTGCAGCTCCGCATCATAATAATGAAGCATATCGACCAACGTGATCACGTCGCACGCGGGAAGCGGAAACTCGCGCACGTCGCCCTCCACCGCTTCGATGCCGACCAGCCCCGCCGCTGCTCGTCGCGCACACGCCACTTTGCCGGCATCCCATTCGATGCCGAGCGCGCGCCGTCCGCCTCCGAGCACCCCGAGCAGCACCGGCAACATTCCGAGTCCAGTGCCCAAATCGACGGCGAACGATCCCTCCGGAATGAGCGGCGCGATCGCGCGATAACAGGGATCCATTCGGTATTTGAAGCGTGCGTACCATTTGAAACGTGGCTCGAAGTTTCGATAGCGCGAGCTGGCCGAGCGAATCGCATCTTCGATCTCGTCCGGTGGCCGACGGCGATGAAGTAGCACGAAGACGATCAATCCCGCGGTCGCACCAACGGCCGCGCCGATCAGCGCGCCACCTACTAGCCAGGCAAAAAAGAATCGATGCGCCAGCGCGCGAGCGGACTCCCAGTTGAAGTCAGCCCGCCAAGCTGCTAAGTCGACCGCGAGAAAATGTCCGCGCAGCACGCGCTCGCCCAACTGCACCGACGCAAATCCGATGAACGGAATGAGCGGCGGCACCGATAGATTGGCCGCGCCATAGACCACCAACTGATTGAGCCCGAACAGCCAGGCGATGGCGATGCACAGCGGAAGGTGAAATCCAAACAGCGGCGTGCAACCGACCACGCAGCCGATGAACACCGCCAGCGCCATGCGCGTCGGCTCGGTGTGCTGATGCATGACTTGGGTGAACAGATCGTGCAGGCGCTTCCGAAGTTTCACACCGCCTCCACGAACCGCGCGATGATCGTCTTCGGCCCCACTTGCGGAAAATAGACGGTGAGCTTGAGATCGGCGCCGTGGCCGGTGAAACCGCGCACTTCGCCTTCGCCAAACTTGGGATGACGCACGCGCTGACCCAAGCGAAAATCTTCCGTCGCCGCATCGGAATCATATTCGACGGAGATTCCCGAGTCGCGATGCACCTTCGGCGCCGAACGCTCGTACGAATCCGATCGATCTTCATAATCCGATCTGTAACCGTCAACTGTCGACTGTCGACTGTCGACTCCCCTTCCCCCAAACGACGGCGGACGACGCACCGCACTCACCGGCCGCGCGATGCACTCGTCGGGAATGTCGCGCAAAAATCGACTCTCGCGAAACGGTTGCGCGTCTTGACCGAACAGTCGGCGATAGCGTGCATTGGTGAGAAACAATCGCTCGCGCGCGCGCGTGATCGCGACGTACGCGAGGNNCGACGTAAAACAGCCGGCGCTCTTCTTCGATCGCGTCCTGGTCTTCGCCATTGCGCAGCGACGGAAACACGCCCTCCTCCAGCCCGATCACGAAGACCACCGGAAACTCGAGTCCTTTGGCGGCGTGGACCGTCATCATCATCACGCCTTTGCCGCGCTCATCGGCGGGCGCGATCAGCGACACCCGCTCGAGGTACATGCCGAGCGTGGGCAGCGATCCCTCGGTCTCATCGGTTTCGCGCTCGTAATCTTTCATCGAGCCGACGAGCTCCATCAAGTTCTCACTGCGCTCTTGGCTCTCGTGCGATCCGTCGGCGGCCAGCTTCTCCAAATAGCCGGTCCGCTCGAGCACCAGCTCTGCCAGCGCGCTAATGCCCGGACTCTCCGCCGATTGGCGCAGCTCTTCGATCAGCTTCAAAAACGCGTGTAGCTTTTTTCGCGGGCCCGGCCCGAGATCGATATCGGACGAGCCGCCGTCGACAATCTGTTTGAGCGCATGCCAGGCGGTGATGTCGAGCGAGCGCGCGAGCGCGACCACCTTCTCGTAGGTCGAATCGCCGATGCCACGCGTAGGCTTGTTGATGATGCGCTCGAGCGAAGTTTCGTCGGCCGGATTGGTGATCACCCGCAGATAGGCCAGCAGATCCTTTATCTCGGCGCGATCGTAAAAGCGCGTACCACCGACCACGGTGTACGGCATCTCCGACGATAAAAACGCTTCTTCCAGCGCGCGCGATTGCGCATGCGTGCGATAGAACACCGCGAACTGCTCCGGCGCATAGCCGTCGTTTTCGAGTGTGCGAATGGCGCGCACCACGAATTCCGACTCGCGCCGTTCGTCATCGGCGGTGTGATAGAGGATCACTTCACCGCCGGTCTGTTCGGTGAACAGTCGCTTGTTCTTACGCGCGATGTTCTTCGAAATGACCGCGTTGGCCGCATCGAGGATCACTTGCGTCGAGCGATAGTTCTGCTCGAGCTTGACCACTTTCGTACCAGGATGGTCGCGCTCGAAATCGAGAATGTTGCGCAAGTCGGCGCCACGCCAACCGTAGATCGATTGATCATCGTCACCGACGACGCAAAGATTGTGATGGGCCGAAGAGAGATGCTTCACCAAACGATACTGAACGTGATTGGTGTCCTGAAACTCATCGACCAAGACGTATTCGAAGCGATGCGCTAAACGCGGCCCTACTTCCGGATCGCGTTCGCACAATCGCAACGCCTTGAGAAGTAGGTCTCCGAAGTCGACCGCGTTCGAGCGCTCTAGCCGCTCTTGATAAACGGGATAGACTCGCGCCACCAGATCGGTGAAGTAGTCGTTGGGTTGAAAATCTTCCGGACCTTCGCCACGATTTTTCGCCTGGTCGATCCCGGTGAGCATCGCGCGCGGCGTGGCGAAGCGATCGGCAATGCCCAGATCTTTGAGAATGCGCGACATCAGCGTGCGCTGATCGCTGTCATCGAAGATCACGAAATCGCGCGTGAGCCCGATCCGATCGGCGTGCATGCGCAGGATGCGCGCGCTCACCGAGTGAAAGGTGCCCATCCACATGGCACGAGTGGCCGACGCGCCGTCCTCAAGAATACGCTGCACGCGCTCACGCATCTCGCCGGCTGCCTTGTTGGTGAACGTCACCGCCAAAATGCGATAGGGATCAACGCCACGACTAAGCAACTCGGCGATGCGGCAGGTGATGACGCGAGTCTTTCCCGAACCGGCGCCCGCCAAGATCAGGAGTGGACCGTCGCCATAGTGGACCGCTTCATCCTGAGACGGATTTAGGCCTTGATAGGGCACGGCTTCGTTATGCCATATCTGAGGTGGATTTCTCCGGCGAACTGGCTATTTTGTCGCCATGCAGAATTCCGAGCCGAAGGCGGGGCGAGCGTTTCGCCACCGCTATGATGGACCGGGATTCCGCAGGCTGTTTCTCGGCGGATTGCGCGTGCTTCCCCAGTCGGTACAGCGGATTTCGATGCCGATGTGGGCCAGCATCTTCTACACGCTGGTGCCGTCGGCCCGGCGCGTAGTGGAAAAGAACCTCGAGCAAGTTCGCCCGGCCGACTCCTCGCTCGAAGCCCGGCAGCGCTCATTTCAACTGTTCGTGAACTACGCACAGGCGATCAGCAACATGTACGTGCTCCACATCGGGCAGAAGGTTCCCGTCGAGGTCGATCGCGAAGGCATCCACCATCTGCACAAGCTGCGCGACGAAAAGCGCGGCGCCATCTTGGTCACCGCGCACATGGGCTTTTGGCAAATTGCGCCGTTCCTCATGGAGAAGATGGACTATCCGCCCATGACCATGGCAATGGCAGAGGAGCCCAATCGCGAGCTGGCCGAGTTCGAGGAGCACCTGCGCGCGCGATTTCGCATCGTCTACACCACCAGCTCGCCGTTCTCCACTCTCGAGCTGGCGCAGATCGTCAAGCGCGGCGAGCTCGTCGGCATGCAGATGGATCGCAATCTCGGCGGACCTCATCTACGCCTGCCATTTTTCGGCAAGGACGCGGCATTTCCGCTCGGACCGGCGCTACTGGCGCGCGCCACCGGCTGCCCGCTTCTCCCCGTTTTTATTTTGGCGCACGAGGGACGCAAGCGCTGCACCTTTCACATCGAGCCGCCCATCGAAGTTGGACACAGCGCCGATCGCGACAAAGATCTGCGCGAAGCGTTGACCAAAAATGTCGCGGTCTACCAACGCTACGTCTCGCGCTATCCGGAGCAGTGGTTCAATTTTTACGACTATTGGAATCCGCCGGGGCAGTCATGAGCGTCGTCGTCACCGGGCTCGGGACGGCCAACGGATTTGGTCGCGGCGCGGAGCGAACTTGGACCGCGCTTTTGGCGGGTGAGCGCGCGCTATCGATCTTCGACCAAGTGGGCGCGATTTCGCTGTGTCCCGATTTACCGCGCGATCTGCTGGGGCCGCGCGATCGCGCCGATCAATTGGCCAGATGGGCCGCCGAAGAAGCGCTCGAGCACGCGAAATTCGAAATCACGCCGCAGTCCGCACCGCGGGTCGGCCTTCTGCTCGGCACCACGCTGGGCGGAATCGGACACTGGTTGCCCAAGCTGCGCGGCGATACGGCCGATCGACACTTTGGCTACGGCGGAAGCGCCAACGTTCTTGCCACCGCGCTCGGAATCGGTGGACCGGTCGAAGTCCCTTCGGTGGCGTGCGCCTCGAGCAACGTGGCGCTGGGCATGGGACGCGAGCTCATTCGTAGCGGACGATGTGACGTGGTGATCGCCGGCGGCGCCGACGCGTTGAACGATTTTGTGGTGGCGGGATTTCAGTCGCTCAAGGCACTCGATCCCGATCCCTGCCGTCCGTTCGACGTGGCGCGAAAGGGATTGAACTTGGGCGAGGCCGCCTGTTTTCTGGTGCTCGAAAGCGAAGCGCATGCGCGAGCCCGCGGCGTGTCGATCTTGGCGCGCTTTTCGGGTTACGGAATCTCCGCCGACGCGGTGCACATGACGGGTCCCGATCGCAACGGCGGCGGCGCGGCACGGGCCATGGCGGCGGCGATTGCCGACGAAAAGATTGATCCCGGCAGCATCGATTTCGTGAGCGCGCACGGGACCGCAACCGTTTTCAACGATCTGATGGAGGCGCGTGCTCTCGAAGGTGCGCTAGGCGATCGCGCCCACTCGATTCCGCTAAACTCGATCAAAGGCGCGCTCGGTCACACGCTCGGCGCCGCCGGTGCGCTGGAAGCGCTGGCCTGCGTGCGCACGCTCGAGACCGATACCATCGCGCCTACCGCCGGACACCAGCATCGCGATCCGGAAATTCCGCTCGACGTCGTCGCCGGATCGGCGCGCCACCAAGAGGTTCGCGTCGCACTCTCGACTTCATCTGGATTTGGCGGCACCAATGCCGCAGTGCTTTTCACCAAAGCCTGATCGCACGGCCGAGCGGACGCTATGCGCTGATGCGATGATGTCGGCGCCAAAGCTCCAGCACCAAGAGCGTCCAAAGTCGTTGGCGATGATCGGCCGATCCATCGAGATGCTCTTGGATGATCCTTTGCACCTCGCCGAGCGCTATCGCACCTGAACCTGCCAAGCTTTTCCCATCGGTGAGCAGATCGCGCATCATCGTCGAAAGATCTTCGCGCAGCCAACGACCGATCGGCATACCGAACCCTTTTTTGGGACGATCGACGGTCTCTTCGGGAACCAATCGTCGCGCCAACCGACGCAAGATGTGCTTGCCGCGACGATGGCGCAGCTTCATCGACATCGGCAATGACGCGGCAAATTCGGCCACCTGCGTGTCCAGCAGAGGCGCGCGCACTTCGAGCGAGGCGGCCATCGAGGCGCGATCGACTTTGGCCAAAACTGAATGGCACATGTAGAGCCCGACATCTTGATAGAGCACCCGCTCTAGGTGAGATCCCACACCCGCCGCGTAACGGGCGCGCGCTTGCGCGTAGACGTCGTGATCTTCGCCGAGCAGTCGAGCCACCTCGGGCCGCGTGAATGCGCCCAGCCAGATCGAGTTGCGCTCATCGGGGCGCGCGTCGAGCCCTGAGAGCAGCTTCTTTACTTTGAAATCGAAGCTGAAGTTGTCGTGCGAAACCGGCAACTGCGCCGCCAGCAGTCGCGCCGCCGGCGCCAGCTGCTTGAGCGGGCCCATCGCGTCGGCCAGCTCGTGCGCGACATAGGTGGGGTAGCCGGCGAACAGCTCGTCGCNNAACGTGGCGCCGCGCGAAGCGTGACAGCAGATAGGTCGGCACGATCGAACCGTCGCCGATTGGTTCGTCGAGAATTCCGCCCAGCTGGCCGACGATGCCCAGCGCCTCTTGGAACGAAAGCTCCTCTTCGGTGTGCTGGGTCCCGAGATGCCGAGCGACGCTGCGAGCGTGCGCGCTCTCATCGAAGCTCGGATCGGCGAAGCGAACCGAGAAGGTCTTTACGTTGCTCGATTCGCGCGCGGCGAACGCGGTCACGATCGACGAGTCCACCCCGCCGGAAAGAAAAACGCCGAGCGGCACGTCGGAGATCAGCCGTTTTTTCACCGCCGCTTGCAGCAGGCGTTCGAGCTCTCGCTCGGCGTCTTGCTCGCTAAGTCCGAGCTGTCCGCTAATCCGCAGATCCCAGTAGCGCTGCTTTTCGATCTTGCCGCTTTCAGCATCGAACGCGAGCCAGTGGGCCGGCTCGAGCTTGCGCACGCCCGCCAAAATCGTGCGCGGCGCGGTCACCGATTCGAGCGCGAGATATTCGGCCAGCGCGTCGCGATCGATCGTGCGCGGGGTGAGCGGATGTTCGAGCAGCGACGAGAGCGTAGAGGCGAACAGCAGCGTGCGTCCGCGCTGAACATAATAGAGCGGCTTTTTTCCAAACCGATCGCGCACCAAAAGCAGTCGCTTTTTCGATCGATCCCACAGCGCCAGCGCGAACATCC
>PLXG01000065.1 GCA_003153195.1 Myxococcales bacterium | reverse complement strand
GCGTAGTCGATCTCTCCCGCGATCACGATGTTTCCGCGCGGCACGATTCCATACTGCGTGAGCAATCGGCCGGCGGCGCGCGCCGAAATGATCCCTGGGCGATCATTGTTGGCGAACAGCGCATTCTGATCGTAGCCGCCGGTAGCGTAGAGGTAGCGCGCGGCGCGAACTTTGCGCAGCCCTTCCCGGGTGGAGACTGCCAGCACATCTTCGTCGCGATAAAAGCTAAAGGCGCCGGAGCGGGAAAGAAACTCGACGCCGGCGGCGCGACAGTCGGCGACCAATCGCGCCACGCTTTCGCGTCCGGTTCCCGGTTCGCAATTGAGTGATCCGCCAATCTCGAGCTGCTCGTCGATCAAGAGCACGCGACGGTTTCCGCGCGCGCTCACCGCGGCCGCCGAAAGTCCGGCAGGTCCTCCGCCGACCACCGCGACATCCACCTCCATCGATCGTGTGCTCACGGGATGTGGCATGATCTCGCGATCGGGCAGCTCGCCGGTGCCGCCCATCTGTCTGACCACGCGCAAGAAGATCTCGTTGAGTGCGCGCGGCGCGGTCATGAGCGTGTGGTGATCCATGCCACGGCGAAATACCAGATCGGCTGCGGCCAAAACGTCATACGTCACCGACGGAAACGCGTTCTGTCGCTCGATCCGCATGCCGTCGCGCACTTGGGTCTGACACGCTTTGCGATTGGGCACGCCGTCGATGCGCACCATGCACGCGCCGCAATGTCCGCTCAGACAAAAGAATCCGCGCGCGCGATGAAATTTGATCGAGCGCGAAAGGACACGTTCGCTCTCTTCAAACAGTGCAACCGCCACCGAGCGATCGGATAGGCACGAAAGCTCGCGTCCTTCAAAACGCAAGGCGATCGGCGCTGGACCCGAATCGTGCTCGGAATGAGACACTAAAATACGATGTGACGGCCTTTTTGCCGCCGGCAGAACATTGCGATGGTGGTGGTGCCGTCGCCAACGCCGGTATTCCCCGACGGGCCGACGCCAGAAGCGCCGAACTCTTCCCATTCGAGCGCCGAGTCGGTGCCGTCGTTTTCTTTGAGCATGCCCGCGAGCACCAAGCGTCCGCGTGCGAGCTTGCGATCGTCGCGCGAGAAGATCGACACCGTCAAATCGTGCTCGTTTTCGGTTAGACAGAAGCGCAGGAAACGCTCGAATCCGGTCGGCTCCGACGCAGGGCCGAGCGCCCACACGCACAAGGTCGGCGCGAAAAGCTCGGTGGTGGCGAGATGAAAGCTACGCTCACCTTTGTCATCCCAATCGACTTTGATCTCCAGCGCAGGCGTCACTTCGATGATCGAAGGCGCCACCACTTCAGCGTGCTGAGCGTATTCGCCGTCGGTGATTTTGCCGCCGCGACGAATAATCTTGGCACCCGCTTTTTCCGCCGCATCCACGATACGCGTTTGCGTGATGGCCTTGTGCACCATCGCCGGACCGACGATTTTGGTCTCAGTCGCGGGTAGCTCTCGCGGATCGGCGATCTTCCATTTACCCATTTCGACGTCGATGCGCGACGCGAGCTTGTCGATGGTGGCGCGGCTGGCGGCGATGCCGTGCAGCGTCGTACACTTGTGCGACGAAAATCCGAGTTTGGCGTAGGTGAGCCGCACCGCGATCTGGTCGAGCTCGGCGTCGGAGTATCCATCGTCGACGAAGGCCCAGTTACAGCCGCCGCCTTCAAAACGAAGCGTGCCGAGCTTACGTCCCTCGAGGATTTTCTCCGCAGTCTCCGACGATCCAGTCAGCGAAGCCACGGCCACGCGATCGTCGATGGCGATGCGCGCGATACCGCGTCCGAACCCTTCCAGCTTTTGCACCTGACGCGGATCGGCGCCGGACGCGAGCATCATGCGCGTCATCACCGTGTTGCTGATGCCGCCGAACGGATGTCCCTTGAAGATGAATGGCGAGCCCGAAAGATAGCAGCCGACGATCTGAATCGTCGAGATGCCGTAGATGAAGTTCATTGGCGTGAGCAGCACGCACAATCCCGCTGGGATATAGCCGTTCTTCCAGTAGGTGTGGCCGGGCACCATGGTCGGCAAAAGCTCGCCGAGCATGGCCTTCTCGGCGGTGCCGGCCATGTGATCGGCGGCGCGCTTGGCCTCCCAAAAATCTTTGTCGGCTTCGAGGCGAGTCTTCGGGATGGTGGCGCGAATCTCCGCCATCACCTCTTCATAAAAGTACTCGAGCATCTTCGAGAAATTCTGCACCACGTGCTTGCGATAGGTGAGCGAGTCCTCGGCCCACGCCATCGACGCGAAATGTTCGTAGCCGTAGGCGAGCGCGCGCTCGACATCCGGATCGGTCGAAACCGGCACTTCGCAGAGCTTTACGCGGCTGTCGGCCGGACAGGTCATGGTCGCGTATTCGCCGGTCGCGGGCGCGCTCCACTCGCCGGCGATGAAGTTGTGCACCTTGACCGGTGCATCGGTAACCTTCATCGGCAGCTTGGCGTATGGGAAGAGATAGCCTCGAATCGACTCGATTTCGGCGTCGGTCAGAAGGGTCGTAAATAGCGAATACGCCTTGCGACGCTCGCCATAGCGGCGCCCAAACGGGTCGGGGCCGAGCTGGTCTTTTTGCTGAAAAGTGGCGAGGTCCTTAGCGAAGTCAGCGAAACGATTCATTTGGCCCCCTTTATAGCGGCTTTTGGGCCTTCGGAAAAGAGGGCCCGAAAGAGAAATGTAACTTGCAAAATGCTGAGACATATCGAGAATCGGGTTACCGCTGAAGGGAGCGGGGAAAATTGATGCCACAGGTCCGCTACCGACACTCATTTAGCACGCGACTTCGCGGCATCGGCGCGATTGTAGAGAACCGACTTCTCGACAATCCGCTCAACATCACGCTCGAGCTCACGCGTCGATGTAATGCAAAGTGCGACTACTGCAATCACTGGAAAGAACAGAAACAGACCGAGCAGGAGCTGGCCGATTTCGTAGCCATCGTCAAACGCTTCGATCCGTTCTCCGTCACCATCTGCGGTGGTGAGCCGTTCATGCGCCGCGACGCGCTCGACATCATCTCGGGCGTGATCAACGCGCCGGGTTGGCGCTACACCTCGATCATCACCAACGGCTGGTTTCTCTCCGAAGAAAAAGCGGAGCGCTTGCTGGCGACCGGCATCAGCCAGGTCAACGTCTCGCTCAACTTCCCCGACGCACGTCAAGACAACGACCGCAAGCTGCCGGGGCTGTTCAAAAAGATCTCGCACATCATTCCATGGATGACGTCGCGCGGCGCCAATGTGCAGCTCAACACCATCATCATGAACGACAACCTCGACGACGTGGTGCCGATTGCGCGCCTGGCGGCGGAGTGGGGCGCGACGGTAATGTACACGCTCTACTCAGAGCTGCCGGCAGACAATCATGGGCATCTGTTTCCGCCCGAGCGTCAGGCGCGCCTGCTCGAAGTTCTCGACGAGCTGAAAGAAGTGAAGCGCACCCTCGGTACCGTTGCCAACACGCAGTGGTACTTCGACATGATTCCGGCCTACGTCTCGGGCCAGACCATCGGCGGCTGCACCGCCGGCAAAAAGACGCTGCACATTTCGCCCGGCGGAATGGTGCGTCCGTGCGCCGAGCTCGATCCGGTTTCGCACTATACCGAATACGATCACCGCACCATCGCGCCAGTCACCTGCACGCGCTGCTTCCAAGCGTGCCGCGGCGAAGTGCAAGCGCCCATCACGCTAAAGCGCGTAGCCGAAACTCTCCGCGGTTAACAACCATCGGCCATCGGTCTATCGAAAATGCCGCAACATCGCCGCAACGTGATCGCAGAGATCTTGTCCTGCCTCGAGTTGTTCAGCTCCGATAGCGCCGAATCGATGCATCACATCCAGCGCACCAGAAACTTCGAGCGCTGATCCGATCGCAATGTGAAAGAATCGCCGTCGATCGGCGACTCTATTGCGACCACTTCCCTCGATGTAATTGAGCGTAACCGAAGCCGGCTGCCCGCGTGACGGAAAGCCGGTTACACAGAACATCTGCCCCCCCCAAGTGGCGGGACGAGTTGCCAACTCGTCAATCCAAGTCGCTGATATGTCGTCTTCCGATTCCGGCACGAAGGCTGCACCGTGGTATCGCAGGGAGACACTTAGATGAAGATCCTACTGCTGCTCGTCGCCACGGCCACGTCTTCGCTCGCGTTCGCCGATACGGTCGTTCCGCCCGGGCCTCAAATCGTGAGCGGAGCCCAACCGGGGTCCTTGCAGGCTCTGAAGAACCGCGCGGCCTGGATGCAAATGCAGAATGAAACCATCACGCGTGCGGCGTCGAAGGCTCCGCTATCTTGGGCGAACCAGCAGGCCCTGTACCGCTCGCAGCACGCCGGCTTCGCTCCCAAATCGTTCCGCCAACTCTCGAACTGGGCTCAGAGCACGCGCAGTGGGACGCAGCAGGGCCAGAGGAAGTAGTAGCCAAGCGGCGCTGTCGATGGCGATCGACCATCGGAGCGAATGAATGGTCTGCTTAGCCGTATCCGAATTTCTGGCGTGCGCTCTTTATGAACTCTTCTAAATTTGCCGGATCGGGTTTTCCGCGGAAGCTCAACTTGCGCGCACTGCGCGTAGTTTCGATCGCCAAGTAGGTGCCGCGTCTGAGCGCGTGACGAATGATGACGATGCCGAGCGCGGCGATGAATCCGAGCGCGGAGGGCAGTCCGTTTGGGCTCATGAATAAATAAAGTCCGGCCAGCGTGAACAGCAAGCCGACGGTGATTTCTCCGGCCAGACGCTCGGCCTTGAAACCGCTTTCTGCGTGAATCGATTTTATTTCCGCGCGCGGCACCGACGCGAGCGCGCTTCGTAAATCTTCGTCGAGTTCGACGACACCGCTGCCGCGAAATTCGATGTTCAAGTAGCGCAGCGAGTCGCTGACGTCGGGCGTTTCGAAGAAATCCGATTCGGCGTCGCGCATTGCACTCAGCTGCGCGTGCCGAAAATTGCGGTGCCGACGCGCACGATGGTGGCGCCACATTCGATCGCCTGCTCATAGTCGGCGCTCATGCCCATCGATAGCTCCTTGAGCGAATGTTTTTCGCCGAGCGCGCGCAACGCATCGAAGTGCGGTCGCGGATCGCCCTCTGCCGGCGGAATGCACATCAGCCCTTCGCAGGCGATCTGTGCCGGTAATTTGTCGAGCAGCGCACCGAGCGCATCCGGCATCACGCCCGACTTCTGCGGCTCACGTCCAATGTTCACTTGAATGAGACAGCGCTGCTGTCCGTAGACGAGGCGCTTGGCCAGCTCTTCGGCGATGTCGAGCGACGACAGCGACTGAATCATCTCCGCCAGCGTGGCGACATACTTCACCTTGTTGCGTTGGAGCGGTCCGATGTAGTGCCAGCGCGCGCCCGGAACTTGCGGCGCCTTGTCGCGCAATTCCTGTGCGTAGTTTTCGCCGAGCTCCAGCTGTCCAGCTTCGACCGCCTCGACGCAGCGCGACGCCGCCACCTTCTTCGACACCGCGACTAACGTCACCTCCGCCGGTGAACGACTGGCGCGGCGGCACGCCTCCGCGATATGCGATTTCACTTCGGCGATGCGGTCGGCGATGCAGTCGGGTGCCACGCACGAATCATCGGTGGGTTGCGTCCGCATTTCAATCTTCTTGGATCAAGTGACCGCGGTCACTTCGCCCCTCGGTGAGATTGACTCCGCTCGACCAAGTGTCAACTGCGAGAATCTTCTTCTTCGTGCTGCTGGGTGGCTGCCTCCCCACGCCATCCTGTGATCCGGTCAGTCCCTGCCTATTTGAAGATTGCCGCGTTCAGTGTGGTCCGGGCCTGGGAAGAGTGACCTATTGTTCGGATGCGGGCGGCGCAATTTGCGAGTGCTTCGCCCCCCAAGATATGACGACCGTGAGCGTCGGCGTACTGCCCCACGATCTCTCCGTCAGACAGCACGATCTGTCCGTAGATGATCTTTCCGAAGGCGAGCTCGTCGATTCTGGCTCGCCCGACTAGGGGGTGTTCCTATTTACCGGACCGAGGCAAACGGAGCGAGGAGCCCGATATGCAAGGCGCGACACCCCTAAGGGGACGGGTGGCTCGATCGGCCAGGTCTGTTGACCCAACCGGCAATCTAAGTACTTGTAATTATTTACTGCCTGTCAGGCACATCCCGCGCATAACGCCTCGGTCATGGACACCTTCAAATTTAAACTCTCTTACTCCCTCCTAGCGGCGCTGGCGATCATCGGTGCAACCGGCTGCGCGGACGATGGCGCTGACAGCTCGGCGAGCGCGATCGCCGATCCCGACCAGGCCTTCGGAAAATCGGACGGGCTCTATCAAACGCAGATCAACTTTCATCCTTCGAAGACGGTGTCGAACGACTTCACCGCGTTCACCGAGACCAGCACCTTCAACGTCACCACCAAGTTTCCTTCAAATGACGCGGCGACCTATCTCTACTCGGTCGATGTGACCGGACCGATTCATCTCATTCAGCCGGCCGGTGGAAAATTTAAAATCAGCGGTGTGTGCACTAACCGCGCCGACATGACCGAAGTGGGTCTCAGCGTGTGGCATCGGGCGGCCGGTGGCGGCGACGGAGATTGGAAGCTGGTCCGCTTCGATCCGAGCCAAGCGACAAACGGCAACGCGTACGTGGAAGACAGTCCGCCGCTGATCTCGAGCACCATCCAGTACGATCGCTCGACTACCTTCCTCGAATTTTTTCAACAGATGACCGTCGACGCAACCGCCGGAACCATCAGCGACTATCTCGGCGAGGTCTACTCGTCACTCGCTGTCAGATGGGTGGGCGGCGCCGCTACCGCATACCCGATTGGCGCGAACGATGAGATCGGCGTCATGATGGTTCCGCTCGAGCGATTCTGGAAGAACCTCCGGGGCGACTACAACTACACGCTCACCTTCTCGCCGATGTAACGCGGTCCCTACTCGGTACACACATGGATGATGGTTGTCACACGGCGACGCTTTTGATGCATGCTGAGTGACCCATGACGGTCCTCATGCTTTCGAGAACGATCTCGGCTTTGCTGTTCGCGCTCGTCCTCGCCTCTGCATCGGTAGCCCGCGCAGATGGCGATTGGCAGCGTGTCACTGTGAAGGATGGCGTCACCGTCGACCGCCGCACGGTCAATGGCTCCAAACTTTATGAGACCCGTGCGATGAGCTGGGCGCCGCTTTCGCCCAAGCAGATTTTCGACGTGCTGTGCGATCGCCAAAGGTATCCCGAGTTTCTTTCCTATCTGAAGAAGCAAGAGGTGATCAGCGAAGTCGGCGACGACGCCATCGTCTACGATCAGATCCGCGTTCCGCTGGTGTCCGATCGTGACTACGTGATTCGCGTGCACAAGAGCGTCGACGAAGCAACGCAGCTCTATTCGCTCGTCTTCGAGAGCGCCGATGCACTCGGTCCGCCCGAAGCAAAGGGACACGTACGCGCGCGCAACATTCGCGGCGGCTGGTGGCTGAAGCCAGGCGCGCGGGGCGGCGTCGACATCACCTACTCACTTTATTCTGATCCGGGCGGATCAATCCCCAACTGGATTGTGAATTTAGTTCAGAAGAAAGAAGTGCCGAAGTACGTGCGCTTGATCGTTCAGCGCGCCACCGAAATTCAGGCGCGCGCCAAGTAAGGGTGCTCTCGTCAGAAGTTTGCTTTGACTGCGCTGAACCCGAATCCCATCGATAGTGAATCGGGCGTCGTGTTCGGCGGATTGGGATGGTCGCGGACAGCTCGCAGGCATCGATGAGAGCACCGTCATCTTGTCGGACGCATTGTTTGATAGGTGGCGCTTCCAGTGGCGAACACCACTCCTTGCAGATAGCTTATGTAATCGTCGGAAGCAACGCTCCCGGTCGACGGGGAGCTGCTGCTACACCCGGCGGAAAAGAGGAGACAAGAAGAAAGCTCGTTGGGCCCATGCGGCGCAAGATTACAGAATTTGGCACGCGCGTCTACGCACTCAGTGGAAATTCAAATAAGACGCGAGCGCGTCGAGCACCTCGCACATCGGCAGTCCGACGATGTTGGTGTACGAGCCCGAAATGCGCGGCACAAATCCCGCTGCCAGCCCTTGGATGGCGTAACCGCCGGCCTTGTCGGTCCATTCGTTCGATGCCATATAGCGCGCCACATCGGCGGGCGAGAGCGGACGAAAAGTCACTTCAGTCGAAACTGCTTGCGTGCGCGATTCTGTTCCGCGTCGCACGCAAAAGGCGGTCACCACTTGATGCACGCGACCCGAAAGCATCTCGAGCATCTCGCGCGCGTTCGTTTCCGAGGTCGGTTTGCCCAGAATATTTCCATCGATCACCACGATGGTGTCGGCCGCGACGATGGGACGCGTCTCGCTTGGATTGCGTGCGTAGACCGCTTCCGCTTTGGCGTGGGCCAGCCGTTCGGAATAGGCGATCGCCCCTTCGTCCGGCAACCGGGTCTCGTCCACGTCGGGTGNNCGACGGCGTGGCGATCCAGAAGCAAGTACCAATGTGTGCACGAATCCTCTTTACCGCGGCATTCATCCACGTTCAATTAACAACCGACCATGGCGGACGAGACTTCAGGCAGGCTGGGCGAAAAGCTCGAGGGCGTGGTGCGCCGCGTAGTCTATCGCGCCGCCGAAGGTCCGTTCGCGGTCATTCGTCTCGATGTCAAAGGGCGCTCCGTTCCCGTGGCGGTGGTGGGTAACATCGGCGACGCGCAGGCGGGAGAGACGCTGGCCATCGAAGGCGAGTGGGAGCGCCATCCTGAGCACGGCGATCAATTTCGCGCTACGCGCGCGGTGATCGATCTACCGAAGAGCGCCGAAGGCGTGGGAAAATATTTGGAGAGCCTGCCCGGGTTTGGTCCGGCGCTGGCCGAGCGCTTGGTGGCGGCATTCGGCGTGGAGGCCATCGAGATCGTCGAGAAAGAGCCGTGGCGCATCGCGCAGGTGAAGGGTGTCGGCAAGAGTCGTGCGGCGCGCGCGCAGACCGATGCGCTCTCGCGCAAAGCCGAGCGCGAGATCATGGTCTTTCTGCAGGGGCTCGGCATCTCGCCGGCCTACGCGGCGCGGATTCGTAAGCGCTACGGCGAGAGCGCAGCGCATAAAGTTCGCGAGAATCCCTATCGCTTAGCGCGCGACGTATCGGGCATCGGATTTTTGTCGGCCGATCGCATCGCGCAGGGCATGGGAATCGCCCGCGACTCGCCGCTGCGCGTGCAGGCCGGCGTGTTGCATGATCTCGAGCGACTTTCCGAGGAGGGACATCTGTTCGGCGCGCGCGGCGAAACGATTTCGCGCACGGCGGTGTCGCTCGAGGTTCAGACCGAGCTCGTCGAAGAGGCGCTCAAGGCGCTGGTGCTGGAAGGCGCGCTGGTCATCGATAAAGAGGTCGAGGACGAAGCCCTCTATCTGCCGCGCCTGCATCGCGCCGAGGTGGACTGCGCGCGCCGCATCGCCAAACTACTCTCTGCCCATCGGCCGATTCGGCTTTCGGTGGTCGGCGCCGAGAAGCTCACCGTCACGCAGCGTGGCGCCATCGAAAAGAGCGCCGAGGCGGCGGTCACCGTGCTCACCGGTGGGCCTGGCACCGGCAAGACTACGGTGGTGCGGGCGCTGGTGGCCTCCTGGCAGCGGGCCAAGAAGCGCGTGCTATGTGCCGCACCGACGGGACGCGCGGCGCGCCGCTTGTCGGAGGCGTCCGGCCATCCAGCGCAGACCATTCATCGTCTGCTCGAATGGGGACAGGGAGCGGACGCCGAAGATCGGTTTGGCTTCTCGCGCAAAGAGTCGAACCCGCTCGAAGTCGATCTGCTGGTGGTCGACGAAGCGTCGATGCTCGACATTCAGCTGGCGCGCGCTCTCTTCTTGGCGGTGCCGCAAGGAGCGTCGGTGGTGCTCGTGGGCGATGTCGATCAGCTTCCACCGGTCGGACCGGGACAGGTCTTGTCAGACATCATCGCCTCCAAGGTGGTGCCGGTCACGCGCCTCTCCGAAGTGTTTCGTCAGGCGCAAGGCTCGGGCATCATCGACAACGCCTATCGAGTGCTGCACGGCGAGTTCCCCCAGTCGCCGCGCGAGGGCGAAGGCCTGGGCGACTTCTTCTTCATCCCTGCCGACACGCCGGAAAAAGTACGCGACGTGGTGCTGCGTCTCCTGAGCCAGCGCATTCCGCAGGCATTTCACATTCCCTGGCAGGAGACCCAGGTGCTGACGCCCATGCACCGTGGTCCGGCCGGCACCGAAGAGCTGAACCGCGTGCTGCAGGCCACTGTCAATCCGCGCGGGCGCGAGCTCGTCTACGCCGGACGTACGTTTCGCGCGGGCGATCGGTTGATGCAGATTCGCAACAACTACGATCGCGATGTCTACAACGGCGACGTCGGATACGCGGCGCGTGTGGTCGACGACGGGCCGGAAGCGGGCGTGTGGGTGGAGTTCGATGGGAGAGTAGTTCATTACCAGCTGGAGTCGCTCGGCGAGCTCGAGCACGCCTTCGCTATGACCGTGCACAAGAGCCAAGGATCCGAGTACGCGGCGGTGGTGGTGCCGATGCTGATGCACCACCGCATGCTGCTGCGCCGCAACCTGCTATATACCGCGGTCACCCGTGGCAAAAAGCTGGTGGTGCTGGTGGGACAGGAGCGTGCCATCCGCTTCGCGCTCGACAGTGCCGACGCCGGCCGTCGGGCGACGCGGCTCGAGTCGCGACTTCGCCAGTTCGTGGTAGGCTGAACCTGTTATGACCGCAGCGTCGAGAATCTGGCCGGCGATCTGGGTGGGCGCGTTATCGCTCGCGTGCGGTTGCGACACCGCAGAGCCGGCCCTCGACGCCGGCGCGGCCACCTACGACGCAAGCGCGTCGGTGCCGTCTGATCTGGGACTCTTTGGCGACGGCGGAGCCGCCTTGCGCGGCGCGTTCACCATCATTGGTTGCGCCACCCTCACTGTCGACGGTCAGGGACCGGTGTGCAGCGGGCCGGCGCCGCTTTCGGTCACCTTCGTGCCCCTCTCGGTGGCGGTCTCTACCTATTATTGGACCTTCGAAGGCGGCACCCCGAGTTCGTCCAGCCTCTCGTCTCCAACGGTGTCGTTCGCCACGCCACGCGCTCTTGGCTATATGGTGACCTTGGTAGCCGGCGGGGCAGGCGGCCTCACCAGCGCGCAGGGACAGGTGCAAGTGGTGGCCGGTGCCTTGGCGGACGCCTGCACGCAAGACGATTCCTGCGGGGATGCGCCGCGAAAGTGCATCTGCGGCGGACAGATCTCGACGGGAACCAGCGCCGACGGCGGCAGCGCCGACTGTCCTGGCTCGCTGGCGAGCGGGCTCTGCTCCGAGTCCTGCTCCGGCGGCTCCTGTGCGGCGGGCGGGCTGTGCGTCGACCTATCGCGCGGCGGCGGCGGCGATCCATACCGCAACGCGCTCTGTTTACCGTCGTGTCAGAACTCGAGCCAGTGTCGATCGGGACTTTCGTGTCGCGAGCTGCCGGTTCTCGATCCCGGGGAACAAAAGGGCGGTAGCTATCACTGGGAGCGCGGCTGCTTCGCCGATGTTTTGGCTGACGATGGCGCCGCCTGCAACAAGCCGGACGGAACTCCCGACTCTTCTGCCTGTCTGTCGGGACGCTGTGATGCGGTCGGCGCGCGCGGAGTCTGTACATCGGCTTGCGGACACTGTAACGCCGAGTCGGTATGCGCCCATTTCGGTGCGCAAGCTGCTGGAATCGATCGTTGCGTGCGAAAATGCGACAGCACCTTCACCTGCGACGATCCGTTCCTCGCCTGCGATGGTCCCGGCCATTCGGGCACGCTGGCTTTCACCGTCGCTGCGGATCTTGGCACTGAAATGTTGTGTGCGCCGCGCCGCTGCACGATGTCCAACGATTGCGGAACGGATGGGACCTGCGCGATGCAGGATGGCGGCACGTTTTGTAGTCATTGATCCCGAACGATCGAGGTCGAAAGCGAAAATTCCGACTTCACGTCCCAGACTTTAGGGATCCCAAGTCGAAGTTTTCCCTTCCATCCCTGAAATTCGACATCCCAAGCCAAAAATCGGGCTGCGCATCCCAGAATTCAGGGATGGCATGTGAAAGCAGACGCGACACATTGACGAACCTATCGTTATTCAAGTAGAATTACGCCGTGAGGAGCGTATTCATCTGCGTGCTGCTGGCGGGCTTGGCCATTCAGGCACACGCGGGTGAAACCGATGGTGATCTCGTCTTGGCGCAAAAGCGCTTCGCCACCGGCCAGTACCTTTATGAAACGGGTCGCTATCAGCAGGCGCTCGACGAGTTTCTAGCTGCGAAAGTCGCGCTGCACCGGCCTGAGCTCGACTTCAACATCGCCAGGTGTTTGACCAAGCTCGGACGCAACGGCGAAGCCGCCGACAGCTATGAAATCTACCTGCGCGCGCGCCCGCTCGATCCCGATCGTGCGGAGATCTGGCACACTATCTCGGAGCTGCGGGCTGCGAGCGCCAAAGAGCAGGCGGACGAGGCCCATCGGTTGGCGATCGAAAACGGAACCATGAAGCGGCAATACGAGGAGAAACTGCTCACCCTCAACCAATCGATCTCCGCCTCCCACGCTCCGCCGGTTCCGGTCTACAAGCGCTGGTGGTTCTGGGGATCGGTGGTCGGCGCAGTGGTCGTTGGCGCCGCGGTAGGGCTCGGTGTCGGTTTCGGCACTGGGCATAACGCTTCCAATCCGCACCTACCCGCCGGCGTCAATGCGCAACAGTATTAGTCTCGCACTTTTGCTTGTGTGCATCGGCTGCGGACAGGACGCGGGCGGACTCATCTTGGTGCACATTACCGGCGACAGCGCGCTTGCGCCGGTGCGGGTGCAGGTGGACATCACGCGCGGCAGCCAAGACGCGGGCGCATCGTTCAACTTCCCGAACGACGGTTCAGGCGCGGCGATCACACTTCCCGTCGAGTACGCCCTGCGGATCGCGCCGCACAACCTCGGCGCCCTTCATCTGTCGATCACCGCGTTCGACGCTCAAAGCCAACCACTTGGCGCGCCGGCCCCATTCGACGTCAATATGAGCGCCGGCGAAACGGTCGATGTGAACCTGTCGCTGGTCGAGCTCAACGACATGGCCGTGCCGAGTGACATGGGCGTACTCGCAATCGACACTGGAGACGGCGGAGAGATTCTCACTCCCGACGGCGGCAGCGGACCGACCGTCACTGTCGTCGATGGGGAGTCGTTTCAGTTCTCTTCGAATTTGGCGAACGTCGTCTGGAGCGTGGTCGAATCGAACGGTGGCACGATCGATCAGAGCGGTCTTTACACGGCTCCGATGACCTCCGGCACCTACCATGTGAAGGCCAACACGACCACTGAAGGAAATCAGTCGTCCGAAGTCACCGTGAACGTGGTGCCCGGATTGGTGCTGCTCGCTGGCAAGCTGGGAGGGAACGGCCATCTCGATGGAGTGGGCGCCGCTGCGCGGTTCGATCAGCCGTACGGTGTCAGCTATGTGAGTGACGCGAGCACAAAGGGCAGTCTTTACGTCGCTGATTCCAACAACCACGTGATCCGTAAGATCGACGTGGCGACCGGTGCCGTCTCCACGTTCGCCGGCGGGCAAAGTGCTGTCCAAGACGGCGTCGGTATCTCTGCTGGGTTTACATACCCGTGCGCAATTACGAACGACGGGACCTACCTCTATGTCACCGATGGGGCTAAAATCCGTCGAATCACGCTTGCCGATCAGACCGTTTCCACGTTGATGATCAGCGGCGCGCCCTTCGCCAACAACAACATGCAGCTGCAATGCCCTGGGCCCGCTGGCATCGTCTATGATTCCTCGCGCAACGCGCTGTACGTGTCCGATACCGAGAGCCAAGGCATCAGACTTGTCACGTTGTCGAACCTCATGAGTACCACCATTGCCGGTGGCTCCTCGGGATTCGCCGACGGACCCGGCTTAAGCGCGCAATTTTACTACCCGGTAAACCTGGTCCTCGACGACAGTGCGACCACCCTGTATGTCGCCGATGTTTACAACCATGCCATCCGGGCCATCGATACGACCACCCTGGGAGTGACAACTGTGGTGGGTGCTTCACCAACTGCCATGATGGGAATGGGAAACGGTCCGGCGCTGAGCGCTCGATTGGCCAGACCAACCGGACTGTGGTGGAGCAGCGGAATTTTGTACATCGCCGATACCGGCAACGCGCGCATCGCGATGCTCGACACCGTCACCGGCACCATCAGCACGCTAGCGGGCCCGACGACTAGCGGCATGATCGACAACGTCGACGGCGTTGGCGGTGCGGCAAGGTTCGCGTTACCATGCGAAATGGCCGGCGACAACCAGGGACACCTGTTTGTCGCTGATTTTCTGGGCGAGACCGTGCGCCAAATCGACATCGGCACGCAGACTCCACCCGTCGGGACCGTGACCACCCTGGCTGGCGCGGCGCTCAACACAGGCAGTAACGGCACCGGCAGCGTGGCACCCGCCGTGTCGCTGTCTGACGCGCGCTTTAGTCGGCCGTACCAGCTCGCTTACGATGGTTTGCGCAACAACTTGTACGTCGCCGACAACAGCAACCATATGCTCCGTAAGATCGCGCTCGGCAGCGGCCAGGTTTCGATCGTGGCGGCCGCGCTCGCAGTTCAGCCGACCGCGCTTGCCCTCGACGTCGCGGCCAACCAGCTGTACCTCTCAGGTACGGGCAACGGATCGATCTACAAGCTCGATCTTTCGGTCGCCTCTCCGACGGTCACCACCTTTACCAACGGCTTCATCACCCCAGCGGGACTCGCCCTCGTCGACAGCGCGTCCAACAAGGCCCTCTACGTCGCCGACTCTGGGGCGAACGCGGTGTACTCATGTCCGGTGGTAAGCGGCACCTGTTCCCCGTTCAGAACGGGTGTGCAGAGCGCGTCCGCCATCGCGGCCGTCGGTGCCTATCTCTACGTGAATCAGAACAAGCAACTGGTGCAGTACCTTCTGTCGGATTCGACGCCCACCGCCGCACCGACCCTTAGCTACTCCGACGTCTACCGTTTTGTCCCGTCGCAGCTGACTACCGACGGGAGCTCGCTCTACGTCGCTGATTCTTACGAGGTGGATCGCCTCGATTTGATTACGGGAACACGCGCGGTTCTGCTCGCTGACCCGCTCAACGTCGTCGGCACGCGGTTGGGCCCCATCGGCACCACGCAATGCCAGGCGGAGACCGCTTGCCTCGGTAACATCGGCTACGTGCCCAACCTGGGGCTCGTGCTGTCCAACTTCAGTGAGGACTCGATCCTAGTTTACAAATAGGTTCGGCCGTCAAGGCTTCTTGGCAACTGCCGGCGGTGTCCATTTGCCGTCGCCGTCGCGGTCGAGATAGATGGGATTGGTGATGGCGATCGGCAGCGGGGCGGCGCGTCCGCTCGGGCGGGCGACGATGGGTTCGAGTGAGACGTCGCCACGTACCACCACCACCACGAAAGAGTCTTCGCTGATCTTGAGGTCGATCGCGCTCTGAAAGCGCTCGCGACTCTTCGAGGCCGGAACTTCAATCGGCTTTCCGCGCCGCTGACCGTTGACCAGCAGCTCCACTCGACGCACGTCGATCCACGGAGCGGCCTGAATCGAAATCTCGATGCGGGCTTTGCCGTGCACCGTCGGTACCAGCTGGCCGAAGCTCTTGCCCGACGCGGTCACCTGCACGAAAGGACCATTGGTGATGAAGGCGTCGCGGCTGACCTTGAGGGCGCGCACCACGTCGTCGGCTTTGAAGCGCTGCGGATTTGGCACCGCCACGCAGGTGCGCGGATAGCCGACCTCATCGGAGACGACGAAATGCGAGTCCGAGCCGGCCACTCCGGTGTAGTGATTGCCGCGCAGAAGCAGCGCCAGCCAGTCGCGTAGCACCTGATCGACCGTGCTCAAATCTTTCGATGCCACGAGCTCGATGGCGTCGAATCCGCCTTCCCATTCGGCAGGCAACGCCGCCTCTGCCGGATCGTAGCCGACGGTGTTGAAGTAGCCACCTTGACCCGAGCGCGGATGGTTCACCTGCACCACGCCCGTCGCTCCCGCCGCCGCGCGAAGCTGTCTGACAATTTCATGGGCCGAGGTTCCGCGCGGTGGAATAGGCGGGCTGTGCGAGACCGGATAGGCGTTGAAATGGCCCACCCCTTCGCGCGTGCCCTCCACGCCGGAGATGGCGACGATGCGATCCTTTCCGAGCGCGTTGAGCTGGGCCGCAGCGCTCAGATCGGTAGTGATGTTGTGATCGGTCGCCACGAAGAAGTCGAGCCCTTCGGCCAGGTTCGCGGTCAGACGATCGGCCAAGCTCACCGCCGAGTCGACCGAGGCATCGGTATGCTCGTGAAGATCCCCGCAGACATAGTTGCCGCCTTCGATCGCGCGTTCGAGCTGGAAGGTCACCTTCTCCTCTGCGCCTGGCACCACGCTCACCTCCTGTACGTCGAGCGAATACATCGGCCCGTGCGAAGCAATCACCTGATATTGACCCGGCTCGAGCGCGATGGTTCCCGACCCGGTCTGCGACAGGTAGACGTTCTCGCCGGGATTGGCGTAAAACGCGCCGAGTCGTGGCGTGGCGGTGTCGCCGCGTCCGAGAAAGGTCAGCTTGGCCGGCAGATCTTGATCGCCCGCTCGCACGCGGAAGGTGAGGCTGCCGGGACGGGAGACCAGCACGTCGATCTGCGACGGCTGCGCCACGCTCGCCACTACGCCCAAGCGAGTCGGGCCGCGTCGCCCGAGCGCGGTGGTGCGCAGTCGATATTCTCCCGGTGGCACCAAGGCCGAGTAGTGACCATCCGCCGAAGTGGTGAGCGCCATCGGCCGCTCCTTTACGTCATCGAAGAAGATCTCGGCGCCGTCGATCTGCGCGCCGGTGACCTCTTCGACCACGCGCCCCTCGACGCGCGCCCACCTCTCGCGCCGAATCAGCGCGACCTCGTGCTGAAGCTGCGAGTCGGCGTGCGCGGTCACCACGAAGAAGCGGCGCACCGTCGCCGACTGTCCCGGCGAAAGCGTTTCAGTGCCGAGGTTGAGATCGGAGAACGCGCCTTCGTGATAACCCTTGAGCGGGCCCGACTCGGTTACGTAAGCGTAGCTGACCTGCTCGCCCACCGCTTCGAGATATCCCTCCGGGATCGTCTGCGCGCCCGATGGATCGAATCCCACCGACGGGGCAAAACGTACCGTGCGCCCGAACTCGATGGCATCGCCCACTTCGTAGTCCTTGATCGGAGCGGTGCCGTCGTTCTGAATGCGGGTCACGATCTCGAGCGCCGCAGTGCTCGGCTCGAGTCGATAGTCGGTGGTGATGGTGAGGCTCGCGTTTTCGGAATCGTGGCCGGTGGCGCGCACGATGGCCACGCCGGTCTGCGCGGCCACCTTTTCATCTTCGATGATCTCGACCCGATCGTAGACCGGCTGGCGCGGAAAGGTGTCGTTGAGATAGCCGAACATCTGCTTGAGCGCGTCTTTGCCTTGCACCGGCGCAGCGTCGATGAGATTGCCACCCGATTCGGCGAAACCGTAGCGCGAGGTGGCGGCGTCGATGACGAAAGCGACCTGTTCGTTCTCCAGCTTGAGATCGCCCACCTTCCCCGAGGCGGCGATCCCGTGCAAAAGCTCCTCGCTCGACGTGATGCGAGTGGCGCGCGCGCGGCTGACGTCACCCGCCAGTCGCCGAGGTACGCGGGTGTGTTTGGCCTCGTGTTCATTGTGGCGAATGGGAAGCTTGAGCTCTGGACCGAGACACGATCCGGCCATCAGCGAGCACACCAGCACGGCGACGAAAGCGCGCCGCGACGAGCGGGTCTTGTGTGAAAAGCCGGTGTTGGGATCGAGCGTCATCGCGCGCGATAGTACAGTCATTTCACGCCCGACGGTACCCTTCGGCGAACCGGCAGGTTGCGCCGCGCAAGGCGGGCGTGTTAAAGCAAACACCGTCGTCATTAGGCTCGGAAACCGCCAAGAGGTGATCGATGTCAGGCCACAACCGATGGTCCAAAATCAAACATGCCAAGGCCGCGACTGACGCCAAAAAGTCGAAAGGCTGGACCAAGCTTCTCAAAGAGATCGCGATTGCTGCGAAGGGTGGCGGCGATCCGGACGGAAATCCGCGCCTGCGCACGGCCGTTGACAAAGCGCGCGCCGGCAACGTTCCCAACGACACCATCAAACGATCGATTCAAAAAGGCACCGGCGAGCTCGAAGCGGAAAGTTACGAAGAGCTCATCTACGAAGTCTATGGACCGGGCGGCACCGCGGTGGTGGTCGACATCTTGACTGACAATCGCAACCGCACCGCCGGCGAGATTCGCAAGATGCTCGAGCGCAACCACGCCAAGCTGGCGGCGTCAGGATCGGTGCTCTACCTGTTTCACAAGCAGGGGCATTTGGTTTACGACAAGGGCGCGGTGGCCGAAGATGCGCTCATGGAAGCGGCGCTCGACGCCGGCGCCGACGACGTGCGCGCCGAAGGTGACGTTTTCCTAGTGGTGACCGAACCGGGCAAGTTCTTCGACGTCAAAGACAAGCTGGAGAAAAAGAAGCTTGCGCCGGCGCATTCGGAAGTCGGCATGTATCCCGACAACTCAGTGCGTCTCGAGGGCGGCGATGCCGAAGCAATGGTGAAGCTCGTTCAGCAGCTGGAAGATCACGACGACGTGCAGAACGTCTACGCCAACTACGACATCGACGACGCGCTGCTCGAGCAGCTGTCGGGCTGATCATGAGGTGGTGGTGTTTGATCTCGGTGATCGGCGCGGTCGGCTGCTCATCGAATCCGATCCTTTCCGATACGACAGCGGATCTTTCGGGCGTGGATCTATCGTCGGTCCATCTGGAGTCGGTCGATTTGTCGGCACGGCCGGATCTTTCGCTGACACCAGCCGACCTTTCTGCATTGGCGGATCTTTCAGCAAACGTGAACGACCTTTCCGCGAGTCCGACCGATTTTTCCGCGCCGTCGGACTTTTCACCTTCGGTGAGTGATCTGAATGAGCTCTCCTTTTCGCACACCTGTTTTGACGGGGGTGCGAGCTGCGGGTCGGGGCTGAGCTGTCTGCCGCTCGCCTCGGCGGCGCCGGGCGGTGGCTGCGAGACCGATCACTTCGGCAGCGCCTGCACGCTGCCGTGCAACATCGATTCGGACTGTACGAGCATCGCCCCGCCAAGCAGCAACTGCCAGGTAGTCTGCTCCTCGGATACGCTCGACTGCCCCGGCGCCAACACCTGCATGGCCCGCTGCGTTCTGTAAGCATCGACTTCTGCAATAAAGCGCTCGGCTCGGCGTTCACTCCTACAAACCAGGAGGACCCATGTTGACACGCGCCATCGCGCTCGTAGTTTCGGTAAGCTCACTGTTCGGCTCCGTCGCGTTTGCCGAAGAAAAGATCAAAAATACGCCGCCGCTCCATGACTACCGCGTCGAGTTTCAAGTGAGCGAGCTCGAAGAAGGCAAGACGCTGAGCACGCGAAGTTACGCCATGCTGCTCCGGGATCACGAAAGCGGAAAAGTGTTCGTTGGTGAGAACATTCCCAATGTGGCTACGTCGACTCGCTATGACATCGGCACTTCGGTGGAGTGTCATATCGAGCAAGCAGTCCTTGCGGATGGATTCGTTCTACTTTCGGTGAATGCCGAGCTTTCCAGTCTTAATCGCGCCGAGATCAAATTGGTCCCGACCACGCACAAACTCAGGATAG
The DNA here is from genome assembly GCA_003153195.1 of Myxococcales bacterium. Classification (GTDB taxonomy): domain Bacteria; phylum Myxococcota_A; class Polyangia; order Palsa-1104; family Palsa-1104; genus PALSA-1153. The sequence continues at coordinate 8,481 of PLXG01000065.1, read as the reverse complement.
CAACGGTAGGCCAAGTGGCTTTGGCTAAGCCGTCGATGGTCGGCAGCGTCGACGATCCGGCCAGCAAGCATCGCTTTCAGCTCGAAGCGACGGTGACCAAGCTGCGCTAGTTGTCGCAGTTGCGAACTACAAAATTCGACGTCTCCTGATTCGTACTCTGAGACGAGCTGTCGCAGTGTGAGGGGGCAAGGCTCCATCTCGAGGGACACTCGGCCTCTTGAAAATCCTTATGTAATAACTACTTAGAGGCACGGCATGAGGGTTGCTTTCCGGGCGGTTCATGGAGAAGCCCACTTTCGGACTGTTCCTCGCTTTGGCAATGAACGTGAGCACCGCGCGCGCTGACGTAGTGAACATCATGATCAATCCGTGTCAGCCCATTACCGCGAGACTTTCGATTCGAGTGCAATCGCAGGGCGCCGTCGTCCACCTCGAAGGAACTCCCACCGTTTCGTACACGATCGAAGCGTCCAGCGATCTCAAGACCTGGAACGCGATCGCGACCGTCGCGCTCGACGATGACGGCAAGTACGACTATGTGGATTCGTCCGGTTCATCGATTCGATTTTATCGCGCCAAACCGGTGATCGTCGCTGGATGCCCGCAACCGAACGCTGGCGGACTCGCTGACAGCACCGATCCCGTCGAGGAGGCGATGAACGCCCAGTTGCAACTGCTATGGGCCAGCGACTTGGCAAGCCTCCAAGGCGCGATGACCGAGGCGGCGTTCGTGGCGCTCTTGCCGAGCCTTCGCATCACGCCGGCGGAAAAGCAGATCACTTCATTACTCGCGACCGTCAGTCAGGCCTCGCCGCTGCTCGAGCTGATGCTGTCGATCAATCGCGCGTCGGTTTCCAAAGGCGCGAGCGCTCACGTCACTACGCTGCTAAACGCGCAACATTTGGGCGTGGTGGCCAATCGCGCGGCGGCCTTTGGGCAGCTCAAGAATGTCATCTGCGCGTGTGACGGCTCCTGTTCCATTTCTGGTCAGACCTGCACCGATCCCGACGGCAACACGCGATCGTTTTTGGTTCGCATGATGATGGCGCTCCCGAAAATACAGTCGTCCATGCGCTCGTTCGTGATGAGCGAGCTCACGAGCGACCTACCCGGGCTCGCGCAACCGCCGCTCACCGCGCCTGGTCGTCGGCTCTATCGTTCCGAGCTCTATCGTTCGTATCTTTTGACCAGTACCGATCCGGGACAAGAAGTGAGCGATACCGGAACCTGGCTGTCGCGGATCACCGATCAGCAGGACAAAGCCAGCATGCTCAACATGCTGTTCGTCGCCCATCCATCGCTGATGGCCACCTATATCGCGCGGCAGCCGGCAGCAGCGGTCATGCGCGCACGCACGGGAGTCACGCCATGAATCGAATTGTCCTCGTATTTACGTCGCTGCTCCTTTCGACGGCAGCGCGGGCCGATCTTCCGCCCGACGTAGCGGCGCAGATTTATCAGGGAGCGTACAGCAAAGTTGCAACGTTGGACTTTCAGCTCAGAGATGCGCTGCAGGCGAAGCTCACCACCGCCTATGCGAGCTTCAGCAGTCAGTCGGGGCTCTCCCAACTCGAGATCGATCAAGGTACGCAGCTATACAGAAATTTGATGGGAGGGCTGAGCGATCAACTCCTAGCCGGGGCGGGAAGCTTTCCTGCCAACACCAAATGGGGGCTCACCTGGCTGCAAGATAATCCGGGCATCACGCTCGAGATCGCTCCGGGAGAGGGCAGTGCAGCGGTGAGCAAACAGGTGTGGGATGCGGCGACGTCGACGTGGGACAGAACGATGGTCAAGATTCGGCTGGACCCCACGCAGATCATGGAGTCGCTGGACGGCGATGTGCTCGGCACGCTGCTACACGAGACGGGACATTTCATTCAAAATTGGCAGGCAGACCAGGGATTGGTTTCTATGAACACGATTGGTGCAAAGAGCTTGAGCGCTGAGCAACTGGCTGGCGAGCTCTGGTCCAATACTTTTCAGTCGGGCGATCTGTCGACTGGCTTCGAGCTCACGGGCCAGCGCTACGGACTCGGCGCGACCTTCGATACCGGCGGATTTCCCGTCGACATGCAGTTTCTAGGAATGCCTGGATATCAGTATTCAGGCGGCGATGCAGCCCGTTGGCAAAACGTGTTCGATAGCGCGCAGAGTTTTGGTTCCGAGCCGCTGACTGCGGCGCAGCGAACGGAAAAGATTCTACTCGACGCTCAGAATGGAAAAATAGTTCAGGCTGCGACCACGTTTACCCAGGACGAGCTGAACACTGGGTACGCGAATCTTCAGCTCAAGGTGATCCAAGAAAAGCTGGCAGGCATGAACTTCGTCGAAGACACAGTGGCGACCGAGGTTCCGACGATTGGGACTTCGACGATGTTTACCGCCGACGCGCAGGCCGCGGGTCAGGCGCTCGCCAAAGAGACGACGCTGCTTGGTGATGTTGGCGAGATGGGATCCGGAATGGTGATCGGAACCTTCCTCATGGAGACCGCGAATTGGGGCGTCTCCAAAGGAATGAATTGGCTCTTTGGTGCGTCGTCCGCGGACTACAATAATGCTTTCGGCACTCATCTCGACGCGGGAAAGATCAGCACGCTCCAGGCGAACACCGATGAGGCCGAACATCTTGGTGAGATGATTTCCGATCCGCTACGCGCTCCGACCACCATGGATTACCTGCTGGGAATGGGCGATGCCAAGGCGATGGCGCACACCATCTTCGTGGACTGGGTGGGCGTCGATCCAAACAAGGTCGACCTCGCGGTGAAGCAAAACGCGCAGGGCATGCTCGACATGATTACCGGGGTCAGCTCCGACGACCGATACAACGTGAACGACTTCATTCACGCGGTTTCGGTGGCGCAAGCAACCAGCGATCCCAGCGTACAATACGGATGGGTGTATACGCCCACATGGCGCGAGGCGAATCCCGGGTTGGCGTCGTACGCCGACTATCTGCGATCGCAGGACATTGCCAACGGCACGCTCGTCGTGGATGTCGCCAAAGAGGCGATCAATAACGACATGGCCAATTTGATTCATTCAGCTACGGCGTGGAGTTTTCAGCCGATCAGTACCGCGGTCACCAGTGTGACGGCGCCGGTGGGCTCGCCAACGACACCGTCCCTGACCGTGGTCGACGCTTCACAGATTTTCACCAACTCGGGTAACACGGTGGACTCGAAGGACATCTACACTACGAATCCGGTGGACAGTCTGGCGGTCGCACCGACGAGCCCATATTTTACGCAATTGCCCGATTTCTCGAATACGAACTCTACCTTCAATTTGTTTGCTGACTGGGCGAACGCGAGTCAACCGAGCTATTTTACGAATCAAGGTGTGGGACTAGACTTGTCCAAGCCGCCGGTGCTGGTTGGAATGACCCTCGGAGCGGCGGGCATCGCGCTGGCGACCAACCTAGTAGCGGAGACGATGTCGGGCGACACCGTGATCAACTTGAATCCCAACAATTCGACGACAGTGAATCCCGATCCCGGATCGGCCGGTGGATTTAGCGACGAGGATATGGATTACCTCGACTGGGATTAGCTACTTCGGAACGCAGTGGTTGTCCTTCCGCCGACGCACCCAACGAAACTGGCGCCGAAACATCTGTTCAGTGTAGTATCGACAGGTGCGGATCTTAGGAATCGATCCTGGCTCTCTTCGCTGTGGTTACGGCGTGATCGAGCGCGTCTCGACGGGGCGATTCGAATACATCGAGTGCGGCGTGCTCGAGCCCAAGCGCGAAAAGCCGATTTGGGAACGGCTGGCCGAGATCTCGGTGGGGTTGCGCGACGTGATTCGCGAGCTCGAGCCCGATGAAGTCGCGGTGGAGAGCACGTTTTTCGACAAGAACGCGCGCTCGGCGCTCAGGCTGGGTGAAGCGCGCGGTGTGGCGCTCGCTTGCGCAGGCGAAGCCTCGCTGGCGGTGTTCGAATATCCACCTGCGACGGTGAAGCGTCAGGTGGCAGGGCAGGGACAGGCCTCGAAAGTTCAAGTGCAGACCATGGTGCGATCGCTGTGCGCGCTCAAACGTCCGCCCCTTCTCGACGCATCCGACGCGCTGGCCATCGCCATCTGTCACGCGTTTCGCAGCAAAGTTCGCGCACGCCTCGCATCGGGAATCGTTCGATGATCGCGCGGCTAGCCGGAACGGTGGCGCAAAAGGGAATCGACCACGTTATCCTGGACGTCGCCGGCGTCGGATATCTGGTGAATATTTCGCTGCACACCTTGGCGGCGCTGCCCGAAGTGGGAAAGCCGGCCACGCTGCTTACCTATCTTCATGTTCGCGAAGACTCCATGACGCTGTTTGGGTTTGGTAGCGCCGAAGAGCGCGCCGCGTTCGAGATCTGTTTCGCGGTGCAGGGCGTGGGGCCCAAGCTGGTGATCTCGATCTTGTCGACGCTCGAGCCGAAGATGTTGGCCGACGCGATTCGACACAAAGACACCGTGCGGCTGCGAAAAATTCCCGGCGTGGGCGGCAAGACCGCAGAGCGATTGGTGCTCGAGCTCGGCGACAAGCTCGATCGACTTTCGCCGGCGGGCGCGCTTTCGCGGCCGAGCATCGATGGACCGAGTGGAAAGAACGCCGATTCGATCGCTTCGGCACTCATCAATTTGGGCTATCGCAAAGATGAAGCCGAGCGAGCGGCAAACGAAGTGGCGCGCGCGCAGCCGGATGCGCCGGTGGCGGAGTTGATTAAGAAAGCTCTGCGCACGCTGGCGGAGTAGGATGAGGGTCATGCGGAAGAAGCACGACGACGGGCCGGAGATGATCTTGGCGCCGAAGATTCGAGACCCGAGAAGTCGGGAGACCGGTTTTCGGGAGATCGATCCGAATGTCGTCGCGCCCGAGCATGTGCGCGAGGATTCGCTTTTGCGGCCGCGCAGCTTCGACGAATATGTCGGACAAAAGAAGGTGGTCGACAACCTCAAAGTGTTCGTGGCCGCGGCCAAGCAGCGCGGCGAGGCGCTCGACCACGTGCTCTTTTCCGGTCCGCCCGGCATCGGCAAGACCACGTTGGCGCATTTGATCGCCGGTGAGCTCGGCGTGTCGTTGCGTTCGGTGGGCGCGCCGGCCATCGAGCACAAAGGGACGCTGGCGTCTTATCTCACCTCCATCGAGCCGCGCGGCGTCTTCTTCATCGACGAGATCCATCGGCTGCAGGCGGTGGTGGAAGAGTATTTGTATCCGGCGATGGAAGACTATCGGCTGGAAATTCCCGTCGGAGATGGACCATCTGCCGAGATGTTGGCGCTTTCGCTGCCGCGCTTTTCGCTGGTGGGCGCGACCACGCGTACCGGACTTCTTTCGGCGCCGTTTTTGTCGCGCTTCGGTATCGTGCTCAGGCTCGACTACTACACGGCCGAAGAGCTCACCGAGATCGTGCGTCGGTCGGCGCAGAAACTTTCGCTGTCCATCGACGCCGCCGGCGCCGACGAAATTGGCAAGCGGTCTCGCGGAACGCCGCGCATCGCCAATCATCTACTGCGTCGCGTGCGCGATTTTGCCGAAGTCGAATCCGACGGACGCATCACTCGCCAAGAAGCGCAGCGAGCGCTCGATCGATTGGGCGTGGACCCGGTGGGTCTCGACGAACTCGATCGCAACGTGCTGAGATGCATCATTCAGAAATTCGATGGCGGCCCGGTAGGCGTGGAGTCGCTGGCCGCGGCTTGCGCCGAAGAGCGCGATACGCTGGAAGAGGTAGTCGAGCCGTATCTGATTCAAGAGGGATTTCTGCAGCGCACGCCGCGCGGACGTGTGGCCACCAAGCGCGCGCACGAGCACCTTGGCTTGCCGACGCGGCAGGGCTCGCTGCTGTAAGAGCAGCCGCTTTCAGTTCTCGCGCAGACCGCTCACCTGGCGAACGAAGAAGATGACGTCGGCGGCGCGACTCAATCGTCCCCGCGCGACCTGCCCGTTGATTGGATAATTCTGCATTCGATCGAGAAAGTCATCTCGACCGGTGGGTAAAAGAAAGTCGTAACCGACGGCGCCGAGGTACCGACCGATTTCAGTTTCCGCCACCGGACAGGTCTCCTGCTTACAGAGCTGGAGATCGCTGTGTGCGCCCGACCCGTACAACATCCAGATGGCGAGCACCGGAACTTTGTTCGCCAGGTAGGTGCCGATCCTCGGCCACCTCCACTCGAGTAGACTGGGAATGTCGCTGAACTGATGATCATCTCGCGTAAGATGTGAATTGTGTCCCATCAGCACGATGTCGCCGCGCGCCTCGAGCGCTTCATCCATTTGCCAGAACATCGTTTGCTCTCGAATCCGAAATGCCTCAATGAGGTCGGGCGTAGTCGGATTTGTGTTGGCGACGCGCGTGAAGGCGAGACTTTCCGTGAGACAGCGCAAGTCACTTTCGACTGCGCGGATGGTTGCGACATCGCTCTCGCCTTTCAGCGCTGCTCGATTCTGATTGAGGTATTCGCGCACGCGCTCGAGACGATCGATCTCCTGAGCCACCGACTCGCCCTCTACACGGCGCATCCGCTCCTCGAATTCGTGAATGGTGGAATGAGCAGAGAAGGGCGACAGCAGCTCACGAATATCGCGATAGGCGCCGCCGGAATGAACATCTACGTCGTAGCCAAAAAATTGCAACCGATGCGATCCTCGACGACGCGCTTCACTCAGCACGCGAAGCGCACGGAAGAATCGAAACTCTTCGGCGCGGAAGCGCGCCACCCCGTCCGCGTTCCGGTGGAACAGTCGTCCCGAGACCGAAGACGGGCGATCGCTGCGATCATCACCGCGGTAACCATAGAGCGCCACCTGCTCCAGCCATTTCTCGTCGCCGCTCTCGAGATAGCGATCGATCCGTCCTGCGTCGGAACGACCTATTTCCATTCCGATTCGATAGATCCCGCGATGAAACAGGTGCGTGATGAAGAGCAGTCGGTAGGGATACTTTTCGTGAAGGTAGTGCGCGGGCTCGCCGAGAAAGATGATGCGCTTACCGTCGAAGAGATGGTCGATGCGTTTGAGCGCAGCATCGTCGGTGAACGAGCGAACTGGAATATACGGTCGCACGGCTGCGCAGCTCATCAGCGCAAGCGACCCGATCAATAATTTTGTGTACTGAATCAGCGGGGCTACAAATCGATGGCTTACTGCGCGGGCGCGGGTGCTTTGGTCGGCTCGGCGGGCTTGGCGGACGGATCTTTGGGCGCGGTCGGCGCAGCTGCAGCTCCAGTCGGTGCCGGCGCAGTGTTCTTGTCGCCACCTTCAGCCGGCGCGTTCGGATCGGCTGGTGCTCCAGCCGCCGGCAGCGCTTTAGCGCGATCGGCTGCGTCTTTTTGCGCCTTCTCTTCAGAAGCCTTCGCGTCCGCCGCTTTGGCCTTTTTGTCCTGCTGAAGCTTGGCGGCTTTCTGCAGCCGGCCCGAATCGGACTTGGCGAAATAGGCGAGTGACATCGAAGTCACCATGAAGATGATCGCCGTACCGGTGGTCAGCTTCTCCAAAAACGATCCGGCGCCACGACCACCGAAAACTGCCGAGCTGGTCGACGCACCGAGCGCAACGCCCATTCCGCCGCCTTTACCCGCTTGCAAAAGCACGACGAGAATGAGGAACAGACAGACGAAAACGTGAATGACCTGAATCAGAGTAACCATTTTTATTTTTACCTGGCCTTGATGATATTGAGAAAGTCTTCCGCTTTCAATGACGCGCCGCCTACCAGTGCGCCATCGATATCGGTCTGTCCGAGCAGCAGCGCCGCGTTGTCCGGCTTCACGCTGCCACCATACTGAATGCGCACTTTTTCCGCGACCGAACCGAACTTGTCGGAGAGGCGCGAACGAATGTACGCATGCACCTCTTCGGCTTGCGCCGGCGTGGCCGTGCGTCCGGTGCCGATGGCCCAAACCGGCTCGTAGGCCAGCGTCACCTTGAGCATGTCATCGTTCGAAAGCTCACGAAGCCCACCTTCGAGCTGAGTTTCGATGCGGCCGAACGTTTCGCCGGCGTCGCGCTCTTTTTCGGTCTCGCCCACGCATACGATCGGCAAAAGTCCGTTGCGCAGCGCGGCTTTGGTTTTTAAATTCACCGCGTGGTCGGTCTCGGTGAAATGTTGGCGCCGCTCCGAGTGGCCGATGATGACGTATTTGCAGCCGACATCTTTGAGCAACTTGGCGGAAACTTCGCCGGTCCAGGCGCCCTGATCTTCCCAGAAGCAATCCTGTCCGGCCACACCGAGCGAGGAACCTTCCAGTCGCTTGGCCACCGCATGCAGCGCGGTAAACACCGGCGCGATCGCCACCTCGACATCGCGCAGCGGGCCGACAGCGTTTTTGATCGCGGTGGCGAGCTCGAGACTCTCGGCCACCGTCTTGTGCAGCTTCCAATTTCCGCAGACAAAACGCGTGCGGCTCATGCTTGCACCTCGAGCGCGGCGATTCCCGGCAAAATTTTGCCTTCGATGAACTCGAGCGAAGCGCCGCCGCCGGTCGAGA
>PLXG01000245.1 GCA_003153195.1 Myxococcales bacterium | reverse complement strand
GTGGTGACCAAGTCGACGGTGCCGGTCGGAACGTCTGCCAAGATCAAGGCGGCGATCGCCAAAGTGACCGATCAGCCCTTCGCGGTCGGCTCCAATCCGGAGTTTCTGAAAGAGGGTGACGCGGTCAACGACTTCATGAAGCCCGACCGCGTCATCATCGGTACCGACGACCCGCGCGCCAAAGACGTATTGCACCATTTGTACTCGCCGTTCGTGCGTACCAGCGACCGCGTACAGTTCATGGATCCGATTTCAGCGGAGCTCACCAAGTACGCGGCCAACGCTTTTTTGGCCACCAAGATTTCGTTCATGAACGACATTGCGAACCTGTGCGAGCGCGTCGGCGCCGACGTGGAAAAGGTTCGCAAGGGCATGGGTTCGGATCAGCGCATCGGCCCAAAGTTTCTCTTTCCTGGAATCGGCTACGGCGGTTCGTGCTTCCCGAAAGACGTGAAGGCGGCCATGGCCACCGCGCGTGAAAGCGGCGGTGAGCTCGAGATCTTGGAAGCGGTTCACCGAGTCAACGAGCGGCAAAAGGCAGTTTTGGCAGACAAATTGATCAAACACTTTGCGCCGCAAGGCGGGCTCAAGGGCAAGACCATCGGGATTTGGGGACTGGCCTTCAAGCCCGGCACCGACGACACCCGCGAAGCCCCCGCCGGAATCATCATGGAGCGACTGCTCGCAGCTGGCGCCAAAGTGAAGGCGCACGATCCGGTGGCCAATGCCTCGATGAAAAAGTCATTCGGCGATCGCATCGAGTACTTCGACAACAACTATGACGCCGCCAAAGATGTGAACGCGCTCGTACTCTGCACCGAGTGGCATCAGTTTCGCCGTCCCAACTTCCAGCGTCTCCAGACGCTGATGGCCGAGCCGGTGCTCTTCGACGGCCGCAACATCTGGGATCCCGAAGAGGTTCGCGGCCTCGGCTTCACCTACTACTGCATCGGTCGTCCGTAGCGCCCCTGTGGGCGAGCTCAAGCGAACGCATCTCGCCAAGAACGATCTCGATTGGATGCCGCGGTCGCTGCGCGCCTTTCGTTGGGCGGTGGCCGGCGGGATTTGGACTGGGCTCGGCGGTGGGATCGTGGGGCTTGTTACCCTGTCTCATTTTCATTTTTGGTACTTGGGAAAATGGATCGCGACCTTGGGCGCGGGCGCGTACTACGCGGGCGATCGAAGCGCTCGCGCGATCCTGCGGCGAAGATTGGTGAAGCTGACCCAGGGCCATGTCGACGTCGGACGTCTCAAACATCAAGCCGACGGAGATCTGGTGCACGTGCGCGGAAAAATTAGAGCCCGCGAGCGACTCACCGGAATTCTCTCGCAGGTTCCTACCGTGTATCGGCGGTTGGTCTTTCTAACCGAGCGGCAGAGGTGGGTCGACGAAGCGGCCATCGATTTTCAGGTCATCGATCATGAGGGCGAAGCGATCGATATCTTGGTCGAGAACGCTAGACTGATCGCTCCTGAGCCGCTGCTGGGGAAAATTTCGGGCGAGGAGCGCGATCGGCTGAGCCATTTCGTGCAGGCCCTCGGCCTCGGCTGGGCTGACCGTTCGGCTCGCGCCGTCGAGATCTTGCTGTGCGAAGGCGATGAGGTCGAGGTGGTCGGATACAAGACGCGAACGCTCGATCCGACGCTGGCTGACCGAGCCTTTCGTGAGACGCCCATGCGCGCGACGCTTCGCAGCGGGACAGAGCTGCCGCTTCTCATTGCGCCGGTTCGCGTTTGAGCTGACGGCGTACGCCCGATGCTGACAGCGCCACGCCGGTACCGAGCAGTGCCAGGAGAGCCAGCGCTGCTTTGGGTGCGGAGCTGACGCCGGGCGTGAACCAGTCGATCGCCCACCAGTCGAACCGAAGCCGGCCCCAGCCGTCGTCCAGATTGGCCGGCTGCCGGATGACCGATTTCCAGGGCGCATCGCGATCCAGATCGGAATCGTTGCGCACCATATGGCTGAGCAGCCAAAACTGCCCGCGCAGCGGAGAGAAAGCCGGAATGTAGTGGCCGTGCGAGAGGTTTTCTTGAAACCATCCCTGTGCGCCGGTCTGATCTTTGACCGCGATCAAGATGCGAATGTAGGTGTCCCAGTAGATCGATGCACCGAGAAGCTGAACCGCGATCCCGGAGCTGAACAGCGCGATCAGCGCCGCGCGACGCAGCGACGCTCGACCGCGGGTGACGACCTCTTCGATCCATGGATGTGCGATCAACAAGAACAGCGGCATGATGCCGACCAGATGGCGCGGTCCCCAGCAGTAGTCGGCGTGCCAGTGGCGAAACTTGGCGTTGAAGAGCATCACCACCGCGATGACCGAAAGAAAAAACGCGGTCTCGGCGCGTCGCCGTCGCCACGCGGTCCCGATCCCCAGGATCGTCAAGATGAGCGGCGGAGAATAGAGAAAAAGGCTTTTTCCTGACGACAAGACGAAGCCATAGAGCCCCGCGATCAAATCGCCGGAGAAGATTCCGTCGCGAATACGGTAGCCAGAATCGCTGAGCGTTCCGGTCTTCAAGTAGTTGTGCCAGATGGCGACGCCAACCAGCTCGGCGAACACCAGAATCGCCAGTGGAGATCGTTTGAGCAAACCGCCGATCGATTTTCGCTGCTCATAGATGAGATACGCGGCGACAAAAGGAAGCAGCAACGCGTAGACGAGCTTGGTATTGAAGAGCACGCCGGCGGCGAAACCGAGCCAACCGAGACCGGCCAAGGTCGGCCGTTCCGCCTGCGCCAGGGTTCGTTCGATGAGCCACATGAGGGCCAGGGTCTGCACCGATTCCGAGTAGGTGCTGCGCGCGTAGACGAAACAGAGCGTCGAGGTGGCGAGCCCAATGGTGAGTAGCAGCGCCCACCTTGCGCTGGCGCCTCGCCGCCGCAAAAGATGAAAGAAGATCGCGCAGGCGCCCGCCATCATGAGCGACGGCGACAGATGACAGGTGAAGGCGAACAGTGGCTTATCAGGAAAGGCGGTGATGTGCTTGAGCGCTTTGTACGAAAGATAGCTCGGCACCATCGCGATCACGTTTCCGAGGGGAAACACGCCATATTTTCGGCCGTTGCGAATCGAATAGAACCACGGTGGTCCGCTCTCGAGATGGACGTCGAGCTCGCCTCGATCGACCAGCGCCTGCGTGGTGTCGTAGGTGACGTGCGCGTCGGCCCACGGCGGCTCACGGCTGGTGACCAGTAGAAACACCAGCGAAAGGAGGACGAAGACCCGCGCGGTCAAAGACACCAGGGCACCATACTAAACAAGGACGGATTGGGTGTGGATCAAATAAAGAATCAATGTGGAAACTGTCCTTGTTTAGTCGATCTACACGGGCGTGCCGCCCGCCGTCGCCGACGCGCCCGAAGGGCGCTTGCGAAGCAAGNNTCGCGCTGCTCGCTCAAGTTGGATCTCAACCCATCTGATCCTGTTTAGCAGCGCTCACCGATTGGAAATTCGTGGTATTTTTTCACTCCTCATGACGCGCCTCACGAAAAGGACTGCATGAAGCTCGCGGCGACCGTGCGCGGAAAGACCTTCACGTTTCGCGACGTGAACGACGTCATGGCCAAAGCCAATGAGGAAAAGTCCGGCGACCGGTTGGCGGGCGTGTGCGCCGAATCGGCGACCGAGCGCGTGGCCGCCAAGATGGTACTGGCGGAGTTTACGCTCAAGGATCTTCGCGAAAATCCCGCGGTTCCGTACGAAAAAGACGCCATCACTCGATTGATTCAAGATGATCTGAATCTTCCCATTTATGAGGCGATGAAATCGTGGACTGTGGCCGAGCTGCGCGAGCATGTGCTCGACAGCGACGTCACTGGACCCGATCTGCTGCGTCTTTCGCGCGGGCTCTCGAGCGAAATGATCGCTGCTTGCGCCAAGATTATGTCCAACCTCGACCTTATCGTGGGCGCGCGCAAGATTCGCGTGGTCGTTCATGCCAACAATACGCTCGGGGAGACGGGCCGTCTCGGGATTCGACTGCAACCGAATCATCCGTCCGACGACGTAGATGGAATTTTGGCGTCGTTGAAAGAGGGGCTGTCGTTTGGCGCCGGCGATGCGGTGGTGGGCATCAATCCGGTGACCGACAATCCGGACCAGACGCGAAAAATCCTCGATGCCACCGATACATTTTTGCGCGAGTGGCGGGTGCCGACACAAAATTGCGTTCTGGCGCATATGACCACGCAGATGAAGGCGCTCGAGGCCGGCGCGCGCCTCGGTCTCATGTTTCAGTCGATCGCCGGGACCGAAAAAGCGCTCAAATCGTTTGGTGTGACCATTCCCATGCTGAACGAAGCGTGGGACATGACCAAAAAGCTGGGCCAATGCACCGGACCACAGGTCATGTATTTCGAAACCGGACAGGGCTCGGCACTCTCGGCGGATGCCCATCTCGGCGTCGACCAGCAGACCTTGGAGGCGCGCAATTACGGCCTGGCGCGGCACTTCGATCCATTCCTGTTGAATACTGTGGTGGGGTTCATCGGGCCCGAATATTTGTACGACGCCAGGCAGATCACCCGCGCGGGTCTGGAAGATCACTTCTGCGGAAAACTCCACGGAATTCCCATGGGGTGCGACGCTTGCTACACCAACCATGCGGACGCCGACCAAAACGATCTGGAAAACTTGGAAGTTCTGCTGGCAACCGCAGGATGTAATTTCTTCATGGGACTCCCGATGGGCGACGATGTGATGTTAAATTACCAATCGACCAGCTTTCATGATGATGCGACCCTTCGTCAGCTACTTGGCTTCCGACCTGCACCTGAGTTCGAAGCATGGCTTATCGAGATGGGACTCATGAAAGACGGCAAGCTCACTCACCGAGCGGGCGATCCAACCATTTTTGGGTGAGGCGCAGGCTGAAGCAATCGCTCTCCATAGTAACGTTGTTGGCCGCAGCGCTCTTCGGCTGCCGGACCACGGCTGGTCCGCGTCCGCAGTCGGCAGAAGAGGCGCTGGCTGACCCGACGGGGCGCAGGCCTATTTCGTCGCCGAAAACCGCTTCGCGCCAGCACATGCTGCCGCTGCCGACGGCGCCCGAAGTTGAGCTCTTCTTCAAAGGCGAGCAGCCGTACGGCCGCCGCGGTTCGGAAGAGTGGGCCATCAAAGGTGTGACGCGCGGGCAAATGGTTTTTTCGCCCGATCACAAACGATTCGCCTACGTGCGGTCGAAAGAGAATCTGGCGATGGCGTCCGCCGCTCCCACGCCCCGAGCGAGTGCGGCCAAAGCTGCATTCCCGCGCGTGGTGATTCGGAATTTGGCGGGCGATCCGATCAATGAATTTGTCGTCTACCGTCCAGCCGCTCCGGAGCGCATCAGTTGGCTCGACGATCGCCGTCTCGGTTATTTGATTCCCGGCACTCCGGGCGACAAGAACGTCAACAGCACCACCTTTGTCGTTCACGACGCCAACACCGGCGAAGTACTGACCGCTCGATCGGGCACACATTTCATTTGGGGGCCGGAAAATCGGCACGTCGCCTTCTTGTCGGGCAGCGGCGATAGGCAAGCGGTCGTCGTCGATGGACGTAACGTGTGGCCGCGCAGTGGCGTCACGCGAATTTTTGGCGAGCCCGTCTGGTCTCCCGATGGTCATGGACTGGCCTTCGTTGCAGGTGCCTCGGCCAGCGCCAAGCTGGTGGTGCTGGTCGAATACGCTGAGCCAGAAGGCGATCTGACTTGGCCGATCCCCGTCGACGCTGTGCGTTCGGGACAAAAGTTGTTTTGGGCCGGCGATTCGCGCGTAGTCATCGGCGAGAGCGCGCTCAAACCCAAGTTTGCCGCCGGCTGGGAACGACTGCAATAGAATCTCCGGCGAGGAGTGTCCGGGCCACCGGGGTCTCGTGGGCCGATTCCGCACGATCGGAATCGAACGCAATCTTCTCTCCCGACGAGACCCCAGCGATCCGGTTTCATCAAAGATGTGCGGGCTGCTGTTTCATGGTCGTTGCGCCGGTAACCACGATGTACTGACGCAGTCGGCCGAAGATCTTCCGGCCGATTCCTTTCACTTTGGTGAGCTCGTCGACGCGATGAAATGGATGCGTCTTACGNNGTCCGCCGGTCTCATGGAAAATCCCGCCGGTGCGACCGGTTCGGCCTGGGCCGCGGCCGTCATCAAAGCCAGTGCCATCAGGGTCGCTCGAATCATGAGAGCCTCCCATCGGCGGCGGCGAATTCGTACGTGGTCGACTCTGGGCTGGTACCCACGCGTTTGCCGTTTTCGTACGGCTCATAATCTCGAATATGAAGCTGACCGTTGGTCGGGTGCGCGTCGAGCTTCACGTTCAGTGATTGATCGTGGTTCACCCACGCCGTGCCGATGCGATACCAAATGCCCTTCTTGCTGTCCTTGCGCTCGACGATCGTATAGACGACCTTGAACGGCCTCTTTTCTTTCATCTCGCTCATCATTGCCTCCTGTTCTCCTTGCGGAGTCGAGAGTGCGTTTCGCAATCAGCGTGCCGTCGCTAAGTCGCTGATTTATCGAAATCCCGTCGGTGCGTTCGTCCGAACATCGGACGAACGTCCGCGAATCGGACGCTCCGATCAATGCCCATGCGACAAGTGAAAGGGTGTGCCAAAATGCTCAGTGGTGACACGCAGCCTTCGGACGATGACCGGGCCCATGGCGATTTCTTTTGCCGTGCACGCGCTCGTCGGATTGGTTCTTTTTGGCGTCACCCATTTTTCGTGGCCGGCTCCGCCGATCCCGATCGAGATTTTAGAAACCAAAACGACTCCGTTGCCGTCGATNNACATGTCAGAACCTGCGAAAGTCGAGCCGCGGCCCGCGCCCCGCGAACGGATTCGAAAGGTCGCCTCGATCAAAAAGTCGGAACCCGCGTCCGAGCCGGCGCCTAAACCCGAACAGCCCGACGCGCCGCTGCCCAAGACGGAAAATCTCGCGCCGTTTGCGCCAGCGGGAGCGAAGTTGGTGGTGCTGGTGCGCCTGCCGCTTTTGAAAGATTCGCCTCATCGCAACGCGGTGGATGCGCTCTTGGGCGCGCTTCCCGACTACGATTCGCTCCTCGGCGATACCGATCTTTCACTGTTCGACGATTTTCAAGCGCTGCTCATCGCCACTTCGAATCCGCGCGATGTCACCGCCACTTTCTTGGCGGCGCGCTACATCGAATCGGAAAGAGTTCATTCGCAGATTGGATCGCGCGCGCTTCAGCCGGGCGATCCGCGCGTGTTCCGCTTTTTAGGAACCGGACTGGCGGTGCTCTCGCGTCCCGAAGATGCCGCGATCCTCGACGAGGAAGATCGAGACGGCGGACCTCCGTCGTGGCGCAGCGAGCTCGGTCGATTCGATCAAGGCGCAGGCGCGCCCGCGCTTCAGGTCACGCTCACTTCGGCGCCGCGTCTACTGCGGTTCGGCGATGGATTTCCTACTCCGCAGGGGCTTTCGCTGGCCGCCACCGGCGATCCGGCCCCGCACGTGCGCGTGTCAGCGACCTTTGCCAGTGACGCCGAAGCGTCGCAGTTTGCCGCGCGCTGGCCCGACGTGGTGGCGCGCTTTCGCAACCAAATGATTTTGACCGGTCTCGGGACGGTGCTCGATTCGTTCAAGCTGACGCAGCACGGCCCCCAGCTCGAGCTCGTCGGTCGAGTGCCCGAGCTGCAAATGCGAATCGCGTTCGCCTGGGTGAGCGCCCTTCTGCCGCCGCGCGCCAAAGTCTCCAGCGACGGTGGGATTGTGCCGAGCAATCCGCCTCCCGCTAAAGTACAATGACCGAGCCAATGCAATTCGACCCGCAAGCGATCGAGGTGGTCTCCTTCGACTGTTACGGCACGCTCATCGATTGGGAAGCGGGCATCGCCGAATATGTGGCGCCTCGCCTCGCGCGGGCGCAGGCCGATGAGGCGCGCTTGCCGACGGTGGCGGAGTGGGTGGCGCGCTGGGAGCGCATTCAGTTTCAGATGCTCCGGCCGTATCGTCCCTATCGCGAGATCTTGATGCGCAGCTTCGACGCCACCATGCAGCATTTCGGACTCGAGTCGTTCGTCGACGACGGGCCGGGGCTGGTGCGCTCGCTGGCGGATTGGCGGCCGTTTCCCGATACGGTTGCTGCGCTCCGCCGGATCGCAAAGAAGCGCCGGCTGGCCATCATCTCCAATATCGACAATCTGCTTTTGGCCCAGACGCTCGGCCATCTGCTGCTGCCGTTCACGTCGCTGAGTACCGCGGAAGATGCCGGCGCCTATAAGCCCGATGAAAAACCGTTCGAGCTGGCGCTGACCCGAATCGGAGTCGAGCCCGATCGGATTCTGCACGCCGCTTTTGGCTGGAAGTACGATCTGGCGCCCGCTCGAGGCAAAGGCATGCGGACCGCGTTCGTCAACCGAGCGAGCGTACGCCCGCCCGATTTGCCGCCTGCCGATCTGGAGGTTTCGTCGCTGACCGCGCTGGCCGATCTGCTTCACGTCTGACGAAATGGCTCGGCAATTGCCTTAGCTGTCGGTCATGCGCGTGACCCTCTGTATTCTTCTTCTGTCGGCCTGCAGCAACAACAACCCCGCCGCCGATTCGGTGGTGGTGATCGATGCGGGCGCGATCATCGCGAATCCCTCGAGCGATTTGGGAATTGCTGCCGATCTCAAAGAGACGCAGGATTTTGCCGTGGGCACCGATTTGAGCCAGGCCGATTTGAAGGCGGCAGACTTGGCGTCGGCCGATCTAGCGAATGTCGTCACGGTCGCCGACATGGCGGGACCTGCGTCCGATCTGGCACCATCGGCGGGACCTTGGCCGAGCGCTGACATCACCTACTATGGCGCGAGCGCGGGCTTGGGCGCGATTTTGGACTCCACTCCCGACGAAGGGCAGAACATCTGGGCGGCCAGTGGCGAGACGCTCTACGTGCTTTCGCCGGGCGAAAGCCAGTTCCGCACTTTTGGAGCCGCCGACGGACTTCACATCCAAGCGTTTACCGATCCCAACGGGAACCCCAACGAAACGTCGATTACTGCCATCGCTGGCGGCATCGCCGGCGAAGTGTTCGTGGGATATTACGGTTACGAAAGTGACAGTCCCTTTACCGACACCGACGAGCAGAAGAAGTTGGGCAATGCCGACCGAGTCAACCTCGGCGGGGATAGCAAGCTCGCCGTCACTCGCTATCTATTTCAGTGCGACTACGACTGGGGCAATGGCTGCTGGGAAAATCGCTCGCCGCGCCGAATGCTTTACGTTCACGACGGCGTGGCCGCCGGTCATCTGTTCATCGGATTCAACCATGGCATCTCTCACGTCTATCAAGATCACTTCGGCGATCACGTTCACGTCGAGGTTTGGTACCACCCGGCCACCGGCCCAGAGGTCGAAAAGATCGGCGAATGGTACGGACTGGCGGTCTTACCGACGGGAGATGTGTGGACGACGGGGCGTTACGGTGTTGGATTGCAGTCGTGGAACGTGGATCCGCATACTTGGGTTTCCAATCCCTATATCTACGCGTTTACGCTGTTCACCTCGGATCACGCGCTCGATACCGCCGATGGGTATCGCGAAGACAATCGCGGCGTAGCGGTTACCAGCGACGGAACCGTCTGGTTTGCCACGCTCAACAACGGACTTTGGAGTTGGAATCCGTCGGCGACGCACGCGAGCTATGCGGCGTTGCAAAGCTGGCCAGCCGCGCCCACGCAGCTCCTCGACATTCAGGCCGATCCCAACGGAACTCTATGGTTGGTCGACCTGAATGGCGCGCTTTGGCGCTTCACCCCAAGCACCGCCAGTGCGGTCCCGTTTTCGGGCGTTTCCAACGTTAGACGCATTTGGCTCGACCATACGGTCACGCCGCGTGCACTCTATGTATCGATGGACACAGGGCTCGCGGTAATTCGGGCGAAGTGAGGGAAATCCTGTGCTAAATACCTATCGACGTGCGGTTTCCGGTCGTATTTTCCATCGCGTTTCACGGCGCGCTGTTTGTGGGGATCCTCAAGCTTCCCGCGCGGGCGCTCGTGCATCGAATGCAGCCGGTGGAAGTCGAGATTCAGCACGCCCCTGCAGAGCTACCGCCTCCGCCCGTCGCCGTTCCGCCGGTGCCACTGCCGGAGAAGATCGCCATGCGCGACACGCGGCCGAACCCAGCCGATCTGGATAGGCGCCCGCCGGAGGAGCTGGCGCGTCCCAGTCAAATTGAGCCACCATCGGCACACTCAGAATCGCCGCCGCCATCGAGTGCGCCTCCGCCTCCAGTCGATCTCAGGTTGCACGCGCTGCCGTCTGGGACCGGCTCGTTCGTTGCTCCGCCTGCGCCGTCGGGCACGGGTACTGGAATCGCGGGCGGATTTTTTAACAGCGCGAAGCGCGGCCATCCCAGCGCCGGCGATCCGCTCACCGGGCACATCATCGAGGTGCCGGAGGATAAGTATCCGCTGCAGAACAACGGCCCGGAGGGGTTCGTCTATAAAGGAAAGCAGTTCACCGCCCACATCGCGCTCGATGGGCAGGTCGACTTCAACGACAAGAAGATCACCGATTTCAAAGGGCTCTCGGGTGGCTTCGATCTGACCGACGCGATCATGCGCAGCAAGGGCGACGATCCCAATCGTGTCGAGAAGAAGAAGTTCATGGAGGCGACGGCGGATTTGCGCGCCAAGCTTTCGGCCGAGGGTCGGGCGGCCGATCGTGCGCGATCGCTCGAGCAGCTGGAGCGGCATCTGTCGGGAATTTGGACCTCAGGACGTGCGCCGGAAGAGCGGCGCCGGCTGCTCTTCTTCGTGTGGAAAGAGACCTTTGGTGGCGATGAGGAGCAGAAAGCGTCGGCGCTGGAAGCGCGGCGAATCATCGAGCGGTTCATTCGCGAGCGACTGCCTTCGGGATCGAGCGAAGGATACAGCGAGATCGAGCTCGGCAATTTGAATCGCGGGTTACACGAGTCGTTTCATCCCTATCGGTAAATTCAGTCGGCGCGGACCAGCACGAACTTGAGATAGCGACCTTCAGGAAAGGCCGGCAGCGACGGGTGATCGGCCGGTTGGCCGCGCACCTCCAAGACTTGGAGATGACGCTTGGCACTGGCGCCCGCATCCGAAAGCACGCCGAGAAAATCTTCCATGCCGACGTGACTCGAGCACGATGCGGCGGCTAAGAGCCCGCCGGCGGCCACCTGCTTGAGCGCGGCCGCGTTCAGATCGCGATAGGCCGAAAGCGCGCGCCCTTTTGACTTCTCCGACGGTGCGAAGCTGGGGGGGTCGACGATCATCAGCCCGAATTTACGCGTCTCTTTGGTCAGCCAATCGAACACGTCGGCGCAGACGAACTCGTGCTTTTCGGGATCGAGCCCATTCAACTGAAAATTGATGCGCGCATTTTCGATGGCACCTTGCGCGCTGTCGACGGTGACCACCTTGCGCGCGCCGGCCAGCGCTGCGTACACAGAAAATCCGCCAGTATAAGAAAAGAGGTTGGCGACATCTTGGCCGCGCGCGTAGCTGCCGATGGCGTTACGATTTTCGCGCTGATCGAGGAAGAAGCCGGTCTTCTGCCC
>PLXG01000383.1 GCA_003153195.1 Myxococcales bacterium | reverse complement strand
ACCTTGCCCGGATGCATGCGCGAGACGCGGGGGTCGAGCTTCTGAATGACCGTGATGCCGCGCTGCTTGAGAAACCGAGGCGGGAATGACATGTAGGATATTATCGCACCCACTCCAGGGCGCAGCAACTTTCGCGCCCATCAGGCGGGGGAGTCCAGCCTCCCGATGCGACAAATCTGTCCCCGCCAACTCCAATTAAATCGAATCATTTCAAGCCATTTGATTTGGCGCGATCTGTGTAGGGTTAGTCGCGAATTCGAGGACATGAATCTTCTCGGCTCGTGGTCGGATCTCGACTCAACCCCCCCCCCGTGGACGACGGAAGGCTTTGGCCACGGGCCGAGAAGTACTTAACGAGACAGCGTGAGGAGAAGTCCGGCCCCGCGAAGTCCGAGCTCGGCGGCCGATCCGAGCGCCGCGTTGCCGATGGCGTGAACCGACGATCGATAGCGCGACTCGCCGGTGAGCAGAGCCGTGTCGGACAAAACCTCCACCGCCAATGCCGTCGCGCTCGGTCGTTCGCGGTCGAGAAGAGGCCACCTCGGCGCGGCGAAGACTCCCGGTCCGGCCGGCGCCGACAGATCGCGCAGCAGCCCATCGGCAAAAAATCGATCGCAGATGAGATCGGAAAGCGAGCGAGCGAACGAGCGGTGCTTTCCATCTCCCGTAAGGCGATGGGCTGAAATCGCCGCACGAGCAGCCTCGACCTGATCGGTGAGCGCCAGCACTTCGCTCGGCTGTCCAAGCACGCGCCGAACTCCGCCATTGGAATCGATTCCTTCAGCATAGATCCGATCGAGCAGCTCGAGTGCGCGCGTCACCAGATTCGGTCGGCCGAGCGGCCCGGCCGCTACCAGATAGGACGACGCAATCTGCGACTGAACGCGCGAATAGAGCGTTCGATCGAGCTCCGGCTGCGGACGATCTTGGCGCGCTTTTCGAAGTCGCGTGCGGACGCGCGCCAGCCGCTCTGCCACCGTCCTTTCGCCGAGTCGCAGCTCTTTGGCGATCTGCGCCAGCGACCCGGATCGATAGAGCACGTTGCGCGTCGGATCGCGCGGAAGCTCTCCACGCTCGTACAAATCGTAGTACGGCTGCGCCACGGCTAGATCTTCCGTCGACAAGATCGCCCGCGCCTCTTCGAGTGAAAAAGTATAGTGCGAGCCGTCATCGTAGTCGCCGGCATCCGCACTCTCGGAGCTGGCGTAACCGCCCTCGGAATCGCGCAGCCGCGTTTCCAAATAGTCGACCGTTGAGCCGGCGACTTCGATGAATCGTTCATTGGGCAGGCGCGCGTAAAGCGGAATCAGCGCGGCTTGATCGCTCGCGCGCTTTTCGAAATGGGGAACCGTGAAGCGCTCGTCGAGCGAATAGCGATGAAATCCCCCGCACAACTGATCGTGAATTCCGCCCTCCGCCATGGCCGCCAAAATCGCGTGCGCACGTTTGGCGTACGGTCCTCCGAGTACCAGCATCAGCTCGAGCAGCGGCGGATGCGCATGACGCGGAGGCAGACCGAAGCCGGGCGCGATGTCGTCGTAGGACCGATCGATCGACTGCTTCAGCAGCGAAAGTGCGTCGGGGATCGGCAGCGTGCTCGACGGGGGACGACGAAGCTCGACCGAATGCGACGGCGGCGCGACCTCCGTATGGGTGCTGAGTTTCTGTAAGAGATCGGAAAAATGCGCGGCGGAAAATCGATCGATCGTGACCCGCAATCTGCCGTCGGCATCGCAAACCGACAGAAGTGGCAGCCGCTCGCCTTCCGGCTGCAACCGCGCCGCCAGCTCGGGCCACATATCGGCGTCGAGACGCACGGCGACGAACTGCTCGTTGATTTGAGCGGCGACAGACTCTTCATCGAGGCAGGTGGTGTCGAGCACGTGCGAGCTGTGCGCGCTACTTTCTCCGCAATAGATGAGCAGCGTCTTGCCCGCGGCACGCGCTTCGGCGAACGCTTCGCGCCCAAATGCGCGCCACTTCACCGCTTGGAATCGTCCGCGTTCGATGAAGGGACTCGCCACGCGAGCAATGTTATCATCTAGTCATGGCGAAGAAGCAGGGGTTCAACACGCCATTTGAAGCGCTGAAGAATCGGCCCGCGGTCAAGGCGCCCGAGACAAAGCCGGCGTCCAAGCCGGCGTCCAAACCCATCGTTACGCGAGAGCCGCGCACGCCCGAGCCGCGCACGCCCGAACCGATCTTCGCCAAAGAGGATCAGCTGTTCGCCGACGAAATGAGCGGCGTGGCGCCGATCGCCGAAGATCCGCGGGGAAGATTGGGCGCGCCCAAACGGGAGCCGCGACCGGGCGCGAGACGGGTGGCCGAGGACGCCGAAGTGCTGGCCACGCTTTCCGATCTCGTTTCCGGCACCGGCGCGTTCGATATCGAAAGCACGGACGAATTCATCGAAGGCGTGGCGCCCGGAGTGGACCGAAGGCTGCTGCGACGATTGAAAAAAGGTGACTACGCGCTCGAAGCACACGTCGATTTGCACGGACTCTCCGCCGAGGAAGCGCGCGAAGAGATCGGGAGATTCGTGAGCGAATCGAGAACGAAGGGCAAGCGCTGCCTGCTCGTCATTCACGGACGCGGGTTGCATTCGAAAGATCAAATTCCAGTGCTGAAAGAGCGCCTACGGGTTTGGCTGAGTCGCGGTTCGCTGGCCAAGGCGGTGCTGGCATTCTGCACCGCCCGGCCCGCCGATGGCGGTTTGGGCGCGATGTACTTACTGCTTCGCCGCTGAACGTTAGCGCGGGCCGTCAAAACCTGTGCTCTCGTCTGGCTTGCT
>PLXG01000374.1 GCA_003153195.1 Myxococcales bacterium | reverse complement strand
GCATCGGCAGCGAGATTCGCACGCACTATCCGGTCGCGCTCGATCACGGGATGGCGATCACGGAGCAGGAAGCTTGGGCCAAGCGAACTGCACCGATTGAGATTCGCGTGCCGTCTTACATTCGAGAGGCCGTGGAGCAACTCGCGTTCTCGGCTCGCGAGGATAAGCGCGTCGACAAGCGCTCGGGCGTTAGCCAACGGCTGCCGATTTCAGTGCTGGAAAACGTCATTTCAAATGCCGAGCGGAGGGCGCTTTCGATCGGCGATGCGGTCGCCGTTCCCCGCGTGATGGATATCTACGCGGCACTCCCCTCGATCACCGGCAAACTTGAGCTGGAGTACGAAGGCGAGCTCAAGGGCGGCGACGCCATCGCGCGCGAGCTGATTCGCCTGGCGGTCGGCAAAGTCTACACACGTATTTTCGACGGTGAAAATATGTCGACGATCATCCAGTGGTTCGAGCTGGGTGGCTCGCTAAAGCTGGACGAGACGCAGCAGTCGTCGGAAATGATCAAGCAGCTTTCGGGCATTCAGGGATTGCTCGAAAAGACCAAGCTATTGGGATTGGGCGCGAGCGAACCGGATGCGATCCGGGCCGCTGCGGCGGAATTTATCCTCGAAGGCCTCTACGCGCACCGGCGTATCAGCCGCAATGAAGAGATCGGCTACACGGCCGAAGTGCGGCGGCGGGAGCCCGGTCCCGACGATCCCAAAGCCAAGGCGCAGCGCCGGAACTACCAATAGGTCCCGAGATTGACCTCGCCGAGCGTCCCCCACAACGAGCCGCGGTATCGCGCCGCGGAAGTCTATCTGTTCGAGACCTGCACCATGAAGTGCGGCTATTGCTGGCTGGCCGAAAGTGGGCGCGTGGCGGACTCCTCCCAGCTCGCGCCTTACCGCCGCGCGGGGCATGTCGAGCAGATCGCGGCGTTTTTCAATTCTCGAACCACTCCTCAGGACGCATGGATTTTGCTCCTTACCGGGGGAGAGCCGCTGCTGACGCCCAATCTTGGCCACCTGTGTACCGACTTGTTCGGGCATGGAAACAAGGTGGCTTTTTACACCAGCCTGTTCGTCGATGACGGCCAGGCGAATTTTCAGTTTCTTCGCGACTCCAGTGCTTCCGACGTGGATTACGTGATGGCGTCGTTTCACCCGGAAGCCGAAGCGCAGGAAGCCGCCTGGTTTCGCAAATTGGAAATGTTGAAGCGAGCCGGCCATAAGGTATTTCTGCGTTTGGTCGGTCACCCTGCCCGGCTGCATCGCCTGGAAGAGCTCTCTAAGAAGTGTCAGGATCTGGACGTTGCGTTTTATCCGACCACCTTGCAGTCCGACAACTATCCGGCCGCCTATTCCGACGAGCAGCGAAACCATCTATCGAACCACTTCGCTTCCACCAGCCAATTCATTCAGCTCTTGGGCGGTGTCGACACCCGGAATCGCCGGTGCTTCGCCGGAAGCAAGATGATCGCAGTCGATCTTCGGAACGGAAATATCACGCCCTGCATATCGGTCAGCTCACCTTCTCTCGGAAACGTCTATGAAGACCGGCTGAGCTTGTACGACACCGACATCGCCTGTCCCGAACCCGGCATCAACTGCTCGTGCGATGTGCACTTCCAGCAGGATATTGTCATCGGCGCCTCCGACAGCGAAAGATTCAAGCAACTCAAACAGGGTTTCTCTCCGCCCCAACGAGTGGATGCGGAAATAGAATCGATGAAGGACAAAGGTATTCGCTTTTATGGAGCCAGGAAGGCTGGAATCGGCGGAGTACAGGACGATTCCCGGCTGTTCTACAGCATCCAGGAGGTCAAGGAAAGTCTGAAGCGGACGGGAGCGCTGGGCGTCTCGCACCGCTCCTTCCGCGTGACCGGTGAAGCGCCGCCGCTGTTCCGGCTGGAAGACGTGACGCCGTCGGGTTCGGCCGTGATCGGCGGCAAAGCGCCTGTCCGGATCGAGACGCCAGCCGAGCGATGGGCATACGCCGCTCTCTTTCCACTGCAGGTTCCGGACGCCCGCGACGGTAAGGCGACCTTCGTCGTGAGATTGGAGTACTCGATCGAGCGCGGGAAACTGGGGATCGGTTGCGTCACAGCCGATCAAGGCGCGTATGTTGGCGAGGGCGAAAAATTCGTTACCGAGGCCGACTCTCAATCGAACATCACCGTCGATCTCGCGGACGGCGCAGGCTGGCTGGTGATTCGCAACGCATCCGCGGACGGCGAGCCATCCATACTTCGTCTGCTCAATATCCGCACCTTTGCCGCTGAGCCCGTCGGTGCGATAGTTTAAAGAAGGATCGTATGCCGACCGTCGTCACGGAGACACCCCGGATTCCTCCTCCGCCCGCGGAACCGCCACGGAAACGGTGGACTCGCCAGGAGTGCGTGGCGCTCGAAGAGTCGGGGATCTGGGCACAGCAGCATCTTGAGTTGATCGAAGGAGAACTGATCAGCAAGATGGGCAAGAAACGTCCGGATACGAATGTTCTGATTGTCATTCAGGACTGGCTGGTTAGAACCTTCGGGGCGCATTTTGTGAACCCGGAGACTCCGATTGACGTTACTCCGGAGGACAATCCGACTAACGAGCCTGAGCCGGATCTCATCGTCCTTTCGAAACCGTCGCGCGAATTCAAGGACAATCCCCAACCGGCGGATCTTCGTTTGGTGGTGGAGATTTCGGACTCTACGCTGGGCTTCGATCTGACGACGAAGGCGCGACTCTATGCACGCGCTCGGATTGTCGAGTATTGGGTGGTCGACATCCCGGGGCGGAGAATCATCGTGCATCGGGATCCACAGGAGGGGCAATACCGGTCGGTCATTGCCTATGCCGAGCAAGAGATGGTCAAACCTCACGCGTCGCCGGACCATGAGTTTCCGGTTGGATCAGCTTTCACTGGATAAGTTTTCGTATAGAGAAAACTATGTCGACACCGCTGGTCAACCCAATTCAGAAGCGCGATAACTACGTCTGCCAGTATTGTGGAAAGGACGGCCTTGAGACCTTAGATAACTGGCACGACAGCGTTATCGACCACCTCACACCTCTCAAGTATGGTGGCACGTACGATCCCGACAATCTGGTCACGAGCTGCCATTATTGCAACTCCATCAAGGGTGACAGGCAGTTTGCCTCACGCGAGGAAGCAAAGCGTTACGTTTTGAAACGTCGCGAAGAGCTCAAGGCGGATTATGAAGCAGTGCGCAAGGCTGTGCGTGGTTGACTCTGCAGGAATCGAAATCGCCGATCACATGGCCGCGAAGTGGCAATCCGTAGCAGCCCGACCGAAAGGCTTCGGTGTCCCCACGTGGTAGCTTGAAGTAGGAGGTTCTCGCGCCGGATGAAGTCAGTACGCTATTCCAAGTACACCGGCGAGGACCTTGGCCTGAGCGCCGAAGACCTGATGAAGGCGCTTTCCGACTTCTTCCTCGAAAGCGGCTTCAACAACCCCTACATGCAGTTCAGCGAGTTCAACGAGCATTCGCTCGACGAACTCAAGCGCGCCATCGAAGAAGCCCTCCAGAAGGGCGATTTCTTCGATCCCGAGCGTGCCGAGCAGATCAAGCAGAAGCTCGAGAGCATGAGCGAAGAAGAGATGGACCAGTTGCTCGGCAAGCTTGTCCAGAAACTCGTCGACGAAGGCTACATCAATACCGAGCAACAGTCCGGCGGCGCCGGCAAGCAGGAAGGCAAGGTCGACGTCAAGATCACCGACAAGAGTGTCGATTTCCTCGGCTTCAAGACGTTGAAAGACCTGCTCGGATCGCTGGGCCATTCGAGCTTCGGAGCGCACGACACCCGCGATCTGGCCACCGGCGTCGAGACCACCGGCGCGGCTAAGCAGTACGAATTCGGCGACACCA
>PLXG01000025.1 GCA_003153195.1 Myxococcales bacterium | reverse complement strand
CACGACTTCAACAACCTCCTTACCGCCATGAGTGGCTACTGCGATCTCTTGGTGCAAAACCTTCCAGTCGAGTCGGTGTTGCGCGAGAGCGCGGAGAACATTCATCGCTTGGCCGCGCGCGCGGCAGTGCTCACCCGACAGCTGCTCGTCTTTGGCCGGCGCCAAGTCATTCGCGAGAGCGTGATCGATCTGAACGCGGTGATTCGCGAGATGGAGCCGATGCTCCGTCGCGTCATCGGTGAAGACATCACGCTGGAAGCGCATCTCGATCCCAATTTGGCCTCAATTCGTGCCGATCCGGCTCAGCTCGAGGTCGCATTTTTGAATTTGGTGCTGAACGCGCGCGATGCGATNNCCACCAAAGAGGTGGGCAAGGGCACTGGGCTCGGCCTTTCGACGGTGTACAGCGTGGTCAAGCAGGCAGGCGGACACATCGAAGTGGTGAGTGAACCGGGAAAGGGCGCCACCTTTTCGATCTCGCTGCCGGTGGTGGTGGGCGCGAGCAAGATGTCGCGACCTCGTGATTCGATTCCGCAGCCCGAGCTCGGCAGCGAGACCATTTTGCTGGTCGAGGACGACGAGGACGTGCGCGATTACGTCGGGCTGGTCTTGGCGCGAGCCGGGTACACGGTGCTGGTCGCGCAAGATGGCGGTGCCGCCGTCGAGATCGCGCAGAATCATCCGGGCCCCATCCATCTTTTGCTCTGCGACGTAGTGATGCCGCAGCTGAACGGACGCGAAGTGGTCGAACGGCTCTTGCCGCTTCGTCCCGATATTCGTGTGCTCCACGTGTCGGGTTATCCGGGCGAGACCATCTCGCGGTACGGCGTCATTCCGCCCGGCATCGCGTTTCTACAAAAGCCGTTTACCGCTGAGCCGCTCATGCGCAAGGTGCGTGAAGTGCTCGAGTCGGAAGCGATCGCGATTCAATACTAAGAGCGGGCCGTCAAAACCTNNAGGTTTTGACGGCCCGCTCTAAGTACTCACTGGCAGTGAGATTGAATCGCCTTCAGCAGTAGCTGCAGATCGAACGGTTTGCGCAGGTAGTGATCGGCCGACAAGTTGTGCTGACTGGCTGCCGACACCACGATCACCGGAATGTGGGCGAGGGCGGGATCGTTCATCTGCGCGCGGCGAAACTCGATGCCGTTCATGACCGGCATCATCACGTCCAAGATGATCACGTCCGGGAGCGCATTTTGGTGCAGCCAGTCGAGCGCCTCTTGTCCATTTCTCGCTTCGGCGATGGTGTAGCCTTCATCGGCCAGGTAGTCGCGTAACCCCTCGCGGGTGTCGTCGTCGTCTTCCACCAAGAGGATTCGTGACCGGACCACGTTTGCATGGTACGAAATCATACGGGCAGGTTCCAGTTCTTACGGAGGCGCCTTTAGAAATGACGGACACGCCCGGACTTCGAATTCCACTGGAAGTCGGCGAGGCGTTCCTTCGAGTCGGGGCGTTCGGAGTTCTCGGATTCGATCTCGCGTATCTGAGCAGCTTGGCCATTTCGAAGCAGAGCTCCGTGCACTGGCTCGCCGGCGGGGGCGCGATCGCCCTCTTGCTGATCGCGTTTGGCGTTGCGTGGCGAAGGCGTCCGGCCGACCTGGTCATCGATGCAGAAGGTCTGACCTTCGAAGGTGGTCCGGCGGGCGCGTTGCGCATTGCGTTCGTCGAGCTCGACCCGAGCGCAGTGCAGCGATTGAAGTCGGGCGGCATGGCACGTTACGTTCTCGCCGGTAAACGATCGGCCGAGCTCGGTCGTGCCCGATCGCCGGTGCAAGCGCGCGGCCTGCAGCTTCTCGCGTCGTCGCTCGCTTCGCCAGCATGGAGAGGAGGCGCCATCGAACGGCGTATCGCTCCCTACGTCCTCACCTGTCCCAATTGCGGCGCGCCGGCGCCTACCTCCAGTGAGCCCAAGGTGCGCTGCTGGGGATGCGCGGCCGAGCTCGATTTGCCGGCGGAGCTTCGGCAGCGCGCCAAGACGATAGAAGACGAGCGACAAAAAAGAGCCGGAGCCGATCGATTGATTCGCGAGCTCACCCTCTCGCCCACGGCCAGCGCCGCATTCGGATTGAGCCTGCTGGCACTTGGTGGTGGGCTGGGATTGACCGCGTTCGGCGCCTACTCCATCTCCGTCGAGAGTGGGCTGGAAGAGCGAGGCTGTTTTGTTCTGGTCGCGATGTTCATGAGCGCCGCACTGGCGCTGCTGGTGCGCGGCCGTCTGCTCGACCGAGTGATCATGCGTCGTTTGGCGCTCGAGTTCGGTGCGCGTTCGCCGGCCAAGCCGAACGCTCCGTTCACCTGTCGCGAGTGTGGCGGTTGTCTGCCAGTCGGCGAATCCATCGTGAGTCGCTGCGTCTATTGCTCGTCAGAAAACGTGCGAGGTCTCGATCTTCGCACCGAAGCCTCTTCCACCGACGGTGGTTCGATCGACGAGCTACTCTCTTCTCGCGCCCGCGGCCGGGTCGCCTGGTGGTCGGTCGCTACGTTGCTTTCGCTTTTGTCGCTGGGGCTAGCGCTGTCAGGTTTCCACGCGTTCCACGCCGGGAAGGCCAAGCACGAAGTCGGCGCCAAACACGCGGGACGGCGTTTGAAATCCGATCGGCAGCTCGGCCGGCGTTCGACCCATCTCGATCAATCGTTCGACAATGGCGNNAATGGCGAGCGCGCTTGCGACCGTGAACGCGTAACCTTCGGGGGTGCGAAGCCGGGCGCTCGAGCGACGTCCGACATCATCGGTCACCTCGCCCCAAATCAGCGCTTCGCCGCGGTCGCGCTGTTCTTGGTTGGGTCCGGTGAGCGCTTTGTCGATGCGCTTTTTGGCCCACGATTGGAATCGATGGGACGACATGAGCGGCTGCGCGATCTTCCAAATGCTCGGACTCAAGCCCAACCGGGCGGCCACGCGCAAAGGCCTCGGCGCCGAGACGTACATCTCGATGTTGGGGATTCCCGTCGAGTAATAGGCAGTCGAGACATCGCCCCAGCCGATGCGCAGCGCCGGGACCGCGCCACGACCGAAGTCGATGCGAATGACTTTTCCCGGATCGGTGTTGACGATGCGGCCGTCGCGTCGAACCTGCGCGCCGGTGGGAATGCTCTCCAGCATGGTGAGCGCGGTGCCGTGCGAAATCTTTCCGCGCACTTTGAAGCCCATCTGCAATTGTGTGGCGGTGGGGAGCTTCCGCTTGAGATGCGCCGCCAAACAGTCAGACGGAACCACGTCGAAGCCGACGCCGGGCAGAAGCATCACGCGCGCGCGTTTGGCCTCTTCGTCGCGCGCCGCCAGCGCTTCGAACACCGAGATCTCGCCGGTGATGTCGAGATAGTGAATGCCAGCTTCGAGACAGGCGCCGACCATCGGCGAGCTGGTTTGCGAAAATGGACCGGCCGCGTGCAAGACCAGCTTTGCGCCAGCAATTCCGGCATCGACCGAGCGTGGATTTTCCAAACCGAACACGCGATGGGGAACGCTCAGCGCGGAAGCCAACGCGGATACTTTGTTGGCGTCGCGTCCGGCGATCACGATCTGATGGCCGCGGCGCGCGGCTTCGCGAGCGAGCAGCTCTCCAGTGTAACCAGTGGCTCCGTAGAGAAGATAATCCATGATGCCTAATCTTACGCTTTGCCGGCGCAGCTGCCCATTTATGAGCCGAATAAGGGTGCTGATCTTGGTTGGTATTGCATGCGGGATTTCGGCTTCCTGCGCGGACAGCACGTCCTCCGGTGACGGCGGCGAGAGCTCTTTTCGCTGGCGCCGCACCTGCCCGCAGATGATCTGCACGGGGCATATGGATCAGGATGGAATCAATTCCTGCAGCTCGGCGGTAAAAGAGGGCGATTTTTGCGTGCTCGATGCCGGAGCCTGTGACCCGCAGGATCCTTGCAACATCTTGCTCAAGTGCGCCGCCACCGATCCCTGTCCCAAGTAGCCTTCTCTTGACAGCGCGGTAGTCCGTCGATAGGGTCGCCCCACAATTAGACGCGTGCGGGTGACGGGAAGCCGGTGAAACGCCGGAGCCGCCCCCGCGACTGTAAGGGAAGCATCACTCGGACGGTGGTTGAAAGCCACCCACTGGCGCCCCATAAAACGGACGCTGGGAAGGGCCGCCGAGGTATCCCGAGCCAGGAGACCGACTCGCACGCATTCAGGTCGAACCCTTCGGGAGAGAGGGGCGAGGCATGCGCGATCACCGCGCCTGTCGAGCGCTTCCCGTTGTGTTCGTACCAGAACCAACGGGGAAGTAGTGAAGCCAGCGAGGGTCCACGTGTGTTTGACGGTCGGGGCGCTTTTTGCGCTCGCGCGGCCGTCTTTCGCGCAGACTCAGCTCGGCACCGTCGAGGTCGAAGGCGAGCGACCGGGTGAGATGCGACCCAAAGATCGGCGCGCCGATTCACGCTCCGACGATCGTGCGACCCCGCTGGTGACGGTGATTTCGGCAGACAATCCCAGTCCGCGGATCGCGTCGGTGTCCGATCTGATCGAAGGACAAGCCGGCGTGACCGTCCGTTCGCGCGGCGGTCTGGGCGCGTTCACCTCGGTGAGCTTGCGCGGATCGGACGCGGGCGAAGTGGAAATTCTCATCGACGGAGTTCCGATCAGTCGCGGCGCTTCGGGGCTCATCGATCTGTCGCAGATTCCCATCGAAGGGGTCGATCGCGTGGAGATCTATCGCGGCGCGCCACCGCCGGAGTTCGGATCGGAAGCGGTGGGCGGCGCCATCAACATCATCACGCGTAAGGGCGGCGTCAGGCGAAGCTATCGCGCGTCGGTGGGAACCGGATCGTACGGAGCGCGTTCGGCATCGCTCGGCATCGAACAGCCCTTCGGTTCCTATCGGGTGTCTGCCACCGCGGCCTACCGCGGCGCCAAAGGCAACTTTACCTACCTCGACAACAACGGAACGCTCTTCGATCGCACCGACGATCACTACGTCGAGCGGCAGAACAACGATTTCGATCAGGGCTCCGCCGACGTGACCTTGCGCTCGAATGGGCGTACGCGCTTTTCACTCGGTGTGCACGGCTTCATGAAAGAGCAGGGCGTGCCCGGGCTCGGCGTCTCCGGTCTCGAGACCCTGCACGCGCGACTGCAAACCGAACGTCTCTTCATCGAGGGCGCGGTCGAGCGAAGTCTTCGGCGCGTCGATCTGCGCTTCGGCGCTAATCTATTGTTCGAGCGAATCTTATTTTCCAATCCGCTCGGCGAACAGGTCGGTCCCTACGGTCCGAGCACCGTGGAGAACAACTCCATCGTCGCCGGTGTGACGGGCCGCGCGCAGATTCCCTGGGGCAGACACCAGCTGGTCACTGTGCTGGCTGAAGCCCGCGCCGAACATCGCGCGCCCAGCGATCTACTTCATGCCGATCATCCTGCGCTCGGATCGACGCGTGGAATCTTCGGTGTGGCGGTCGCCGACGCGCTGCGCTTCGTCAAAGATCGCATCGCCATCGATCCCTCGCTTCGTCTCGACGTAAATGCGTCGCAGCTCGCGGCCGATTTGCAAAGTGGTGCGTCGACCGACTGGTTTCTCTCGCCGCGGGTGGGATTCAAAGGCGAAGCGACTTCGTTTCTGACCCTGCGCGCGTCGGCCGGACGCTACGTGCGGTTTCCCACGCTGCTCGAGCAATTCGGCGACGGCGCCTTCGTGCTTCCCACCAAGCAGATTCAGCCGGAGAGTGCGTGGGGCGGCGATGTGAGCGCGATCTTGCACTTGTCGCGCACGAAGTTTGCCGCCACGCTCGAAGGAGTCTTTTTCGGTCGCGCGGTCTCCGACTACATCACCTTCGTTGCCGTAGCCAACGCGCTCGGCGCGGTGAACTTTGGTGACGCGCGCGTGTGGGGGAGCGAGCTGCGCTTCACCGGTCGGCTGTTCGATTTTTTACGCGCCACCATCGACTACACCTTTCTCGACACCGAAAACTTGTCGATCGAACCGGGCGCGCACGGAAAAGAGTTGCCCTATCGTGCGCCGCATCAGCTCACTGCGCGTCTAGAAGCGGCCTGGGCACCGTTTCGCGTGTTTTATCAGCTCGACTTCGTGAGCGATCTCTTTCGCGATCCACAAAACTACAACGCCATTCCGGCGCACGTGCTGCATGGCCTGGGCGTATCGGTCGAGCACGGAATTTTCTCGTTCAGCGTCGAGGTTCAGAACTTGGCCGACCTGCGCGTGGTCTCGCTCCCGCTCGGCGGATCGGCGCGTCAAAACGAAACCGTTTCCTATCCATTGGTCGATTTTTTCAACTACCCGCTGCCGGGGCGGGCGCTCTACGCAATCCTGGCGCTGAGAATCTGAGGAGGATGGACGATGCGAAGTCTGGTTTGTGGTTTGGCTTGTGGGTTGCTTTGGGTTTCTGCCTGCGGTGGTGATACGACGAGTGAAGTCCGTATCGGCGATGTCGGCGCCAAACTGGCGATCGTGACCTCGCGCGATAGCATGAACATGTCGGGCGCGATCAACACGGTGGCGATTCCATCTTTGAAGGTGAACGCTGGCATCGATGCCACGGTCGACCCTGATACCGTGCTGCACGTCATCGGCGGCAAGCTCTATCTTTTGAACCGCTTCACCAACACGCTGCGCATCTACGATCCGACCAGCTTCGCCGCACCGACGGAGATCAAGGTGACGTCCGACAGCGGTAAGATGACCATGTATCCGCAGGATTTCGTCATCGCCAAAGACAAGATCTTCATCTCGTTCAATGGCAACACCGCCGATACCGCAGTGGGAATCATCGATGTCGCGCAACCGTCGGCGCATGTGACGCGCTACGTCAACGTGGCCAACGCTGCCGCCGACAAAGATGGCGGACCGGATCCGGCCGCGCTTTATGTTTGTAACGACAAGGTCTACGTCGCGCTCTCCGATCTGGACATGAACTATCAGCCCACTGGTGCCGGACGTGTCGCCGTGATCGACGCGACCACTGAGACCTCTACTGGCGTGATTCAGTTGACCAAGGAGAACCCCGGTCACATCGTGCAAGCCGCCGACGACTGCACGCAAGCGCTGGTCGGATCCGGTCCACTCGGCGCCGCGCCCACCGATACCAACGCCGGCATCGATGCGGTCGATCTCACCGCCAAGACCGCCACCTCCATGTTCACTTCAACTCAGATCGGCGGTTCGGTCGCCAGCATCGAAGTGGCCCTACCGACCCTGGCCTACGCGGTGGTGCTCTTCAATCCGGTCACGACCTCGGGCGGTTACATCAATCTCGCCAGCTCCAAAGTCGTGGCGTTCAACCCGTCGAAGAAGACCGTGATCGGTGATGCCTCGGGCGTGGCTGGCTACATTCCGTTTGCGCGCGTTTCAGGCTCAGGCCAACTGTTCATCGGCGTCGACGTCTACGCGACTCTGCCCGACAAAGGTACGCTTACCGGCGGACTCTATGTGGGCAAGGCCGACGGCACCAACATCACCGATGGCGCGACCGGAATCTCGCTCGGTCAGTCGCCAGTCGCGATCGACTTCAACTAAACAAGGACAGATTGGATTTGGTGGATCATCTAGCTCGAATGAGGAGAGTGTCCTTGTTTAGTCTATCTACACGGGCGTGCCGCCCGCCCTCTCGGCACGGCCTCGAGGGTCCCACCCTGCGACCGAAGGGCGCGAAGCGGTGAGCGTAGCGAACCATGCCCGCAGGAAGTGCCGCACCCGTGGTGCGGCCTCACGGCACCGCCAGACGGTGCCGACGCTCGCGTGGCTCGCTCGAACTTGAATCACAACCAAGTCGATCCTGTTTAAGAAGCGATCGCTCTCCACGAGAGGTATAAAGGGACGTGCGCGGAACGCCGGCTAGGGTGGTTGCGGTCACGCTGGGATCTCTGTTGATCCTATGCGTGAGCCTGGCCGCCGCGTTCGCATTCGGCGTGGAGCATGTCGATTTCCGTCGCGCATTTTCCGACCCCGATTCGGTCGACGGGGTGATCCTTTTCAAGGAGCGTATGACGCGCGGCGCGCTGGCGGCGCTGGTGGGCGCGGCGCTCTCCCCGGCGGGCGTGGCGTTCCAGGCGTTGCTCAGAAATCCACTGGCCGATCCCTACGTGCTCGGTGTTTCCGGCGGTGCCGCGGTGGCGGGAGCCGCGGCCATCGTGCTCGGCGGCGCGGCCGGATTTTTGGGCGGCTGGGATCTGCCGGTGTGGGCCTTCTTCGGTGCGCTCGGAGCCATCGCCATCGTCTACGCGTTCGGTCGGGTGCGCGGCCGATTGGTGCCGAACGTGGCGCTTCTCGCCGGCGTGGTGCTCAATGCGCTGGCGAGCGCACTGGTGCTGGCGATTCGATTGCTCGCCGAACCCAACGCTGCGCATGAAGCGATGTATTGGCTGACCGGCAACATCGGACCGGTCGAGCCGTCGAAGTTGGTGGTGCTCTCGGTGTACGTCGCCGTCGGAGTGATTGGACTCTTCGCGATGGCGGTGCCGATGAACGCGCTGGCGCTCGGCGACGAGTCGGCGCACGCGGTCGGCATCGACACCGAGCGATCACGCCGGCTCATCTTTCTCGCCGCGTCGCTACTCACTGGCGCCGCGGTGGCTTTCGCCGGACCGATCGGATTCGTCGGTATCGTGGTGCCACACGTGCTTCGTGGCATTCTCGGGCCCGATCACCGTGTGCTCATTCCCGCCTCGGCGCTGGTGGGCGGGGCCTTCGTGGTGATCGCGCACCTGCTGGCCCGCTTGGCGCTACTGGTGGTCGGTCGCGAGCTCACCGTCGGAGTGCTCACCGCGCTCGCCGGCGCGCCATTCTTTTTGTGGGTGCTGAGAAGGCGCGGCACGGAGCGATTCTTTTGAGAGCGTGGTCGCACTTGGCGGTGCTCTCGATGGTTTGCGGATGCGCACGCACGCACGCACATCCGCCGGTGGCCACGCACGCAGTGAGAGACGGGCTCGGTCGGGTAGTGCACGTTCCGTTCGATCCCGCGCGCTTGATCTCGCTGGCTCCATCGTCGACGGAGATTCTGTTCGCAATTGGCGCGGGCGAAAAGGTGGTGGCGGTCGATGGCTATTCCGACTATCCGCCCGAAGTGCGCGCGCGTCAGCGGATCGGATCGGATCTCGAGCCTAGCCTTGAGCGGATCGTCGCCCTCAAACCGGAAATCGTCTTCACCGCCACCTCCGCCAACAGCGAAGCGACGGTGAACGCGCTGGAGCGTCTGGGCATCGCGGTGTTCGTGAGTCGATCCGGATCGCTGGCCGAAATATTTACCGACATTGCCGGCATCGGCGATGCGTCCAATCGTGAACGAGAGGCGGATGCGCTCAGCCAAAAGATGCGCGCCGAGCTCGATCTCATTGGCGCCCGTGCGCGCACGCGACCGCCGGTTTCTGCAGTGGTGGTGGTGTGGCCCGAGCCGCTCACCGTCGCCGGTGCGGGAAGTCACGTCCATGAGCTGCTACAGCTTGCCGGTGGGACCAACCTCGCTGCCGATTCGCCACAGCCGTTTCCCACCTACAGCACCGAGCGACTGCTCAAGCGCGCGCCGGAAGTATTGATCATCGGTACCCACGCGCAAGCCGCGCCTCCGCTGGCAACCTTCGAGCGATTGACCTCGATTCCGGCGGTGCAGAACCACCGCGTACATCTGATCGACGGAGATCTGCTGTTCAGACCCGGACCTCGTATTATCGAGGGCGCCAGGCAGCTCGAGCATCTGCTGCACCCGGAGCTCAAATGAGCGCGATGCTTTCGCTCTCGCAGGTGCGCTTCGGATACGGGCCCAAGCCGGTCCTCGACGATCTTTCGTTCGAAGTTTCGCGCGGCGAGTTTTGGGGGGTCATCGGTCCGAACGGAGCGGGCAAGTCGACCATCGTTCGATTGGTGATGGGACTTTTGAAAGCGAACGCCGGTGAGGTTCAGGTGGGCGGCCGATCGGTGCGGAGTTACGCGGCGCGTGATCTCGCCCGTGTGCTGGGCGCGGTCACGCAAGAGGAGGCGCTCGAGTTTCCGTTCACCACCCGCGAAGTGGTCCTGATGGGCCGCATCGCACATCTCGGTCCGCTCGGATTCGAGAGCGCATCGGACGTGGCGGCGGCGGAGCAGGCGATGTCAGACACCGGTGTTCTCGATCTGGCCGATCGGCCGCTGCACACGCTCTCCGGCGGCGAACGAAAACGGGTCCTGCTCGCGCGCGCACTGGCGCAAAATCCGGAGTTGCTGGTGCTCGACGAGCCTGCCGCGGCACTCGACATTCATCATCAGATCGCGATCTTCGAGCTGCTCAAAGCGCGCCATCAAAAAGGGGTGACCGTGCTGGTGGTGGTGCACGATCTGAATCTGGCTGCCGCCTATTGTCAGCGCCTGTTGCTAGTGCGACCGGGACAGCCGGCGCTGCAAGGCACCGTCGAGGAGATCCTCACCTATCAGCGGGTCAAAGAGAGCTTCGGCGTCGAGGTCTACGTGGGAGTAAACGAGATCAGCGGCGCGCGATTTCTGATTCCGATGGCGCTCCAAAAGAACACGCCGTAGAGCAGGTTCCGCTCGAATTGAGCTTCGCTGGATCGCGTCAGTGCGGATCCAGACGAAACTCGAGGTTCACTTCGCGCGGTCCGGCGAGCTGCCGCGGAAAGGGCGCCGCCTCTTTGACCGCATCGATCGCTGCGTCGTCGAGTAGCGGATCGACCGAGTGCGCAACGGTGGTGCTCGTCACTGCGCCCGTTTGATCGATGACGAACCGGACCGTCACTTTGCCTTCGATCCCGCGCTGCTCGGCGAGCTCGGGGTAGTGTTTGTGCGCGGCGATGCGCGCGTTGGCGCTGGCGATGTAAGAGGAGAGATCGGCTTCGACGCCAGGCTTTGCGCCACCGCCGACATCAGCGGCACCGGTGCCGGATCCCGACATTCTGTTCGTGGGTCCCGATGGGATCGCTTCACCACCACCAGTCGGCGTTTGACCAACCTCGGAGGTCGAACCTTCGGCCGCGCCGGCCGGGTTGGTTTCGTGATTCGCTGCGCGCGCGATCGACTTTCGCGGAGTCGCCTCAGTCGGAGCCGCAGCCGGTGAACCCTCGGCGGAGGCGGCTGGATTTCCCTCGTGAAGCGAAACATCGGTCTCGACAAAGGTCGACAGAGAAGGGGGATGCCACTTTCGTAAAAGAAAAACGAGCAGGGCGGCATGCACGACGATCGCCAAGATCAGCGCCCGCCGTAGCTTCACTTCACCTCGGTGGCGCCGATGTCGTAACCCATGCCGAGCGGTCGATGAACGCCGTAAATATCGTGATCGGTGTTGGGAATTCCGGTCACGTCGGTGACTTTGTCGATGCAGCACTGCAGGTTACTGGCCGCCGCTGGATCCAGTTTGTAGTCAGACGGATCGGTGAAGACCGGTGTCCCCGTGGCGCCGAGCGCAACGTTGGAGGTTCCGCAGCTCGACAGCTGAGTGGTCGGAGTTCCGGTCGACGATGCCGAATTTTGAAACACGATCGAATCGCTCACCGTTTGACTTCCCAGACAATTGACGCCGCCCGCATCTTGCATCCCATTGCCAACGATGGTGTTGAAGGCGATTACGCCCGTCGACATGGCGTCGAGCTTGATGGCCGCCTGATCGTTGTTTAGCGACAGGCCGTTTGCGAAAAAGAGTGAGTTGGTGATGGTGTACGCGGTGTTCGTCACCACGACCGCGTGGTGGGTGTTGGAGTTGATCGCGGAGCGGTCAATCGACAGCGTGCCGCCGGTGGTGTTGATGCCGACGCTGCTGGTGAGGATCTGTGACGACGCGATCCCGATCTGACAATTTGACTCCACGCCGAAGCTCACCTGATCGTGAATCGCGCAATCGAAGAGCGACATGGAAACTTTCTGCGCCGACCCGTTGTAACAGCTCACGCCGCTGCCGTTGCTCGATCCCTGATCTTCGATTTCGAGCCCCGAAAGATGCAGCGAGAGGTCCTGGGTCGCGCTGCTGACCGCGAGAGAAAACGCGATCGAGCTTCCGTGAATTCGAGCCGTCGGCACCGCGGTTGAACCGGGACCCATGACGAACGTTTCGGTCGCGAGTGCGGTCAGCGCCACCTGCTGATATTCGGTCATGCTGCCGGCGACGTTCACGTACTTTTTCCCGGCCGCGATGCCGGGGCCGATGTCGCAGTAGGGATGGTCATACGATCCGTCGGGGGTGGAGTCGCATCGGCCATTGTCGACGAACACTACGTCGCTACCGACCGCGCAGCTCGGCGCCAGACACAGATGCGAGGAGCAGTCGCTGTTTTGCGTGCACGCCACGCATTGATGTTGTATGCACGATTGGTTCACCGATTGGCAGTCGGCGTTGGAAAGACATTGGACGCAGGTGTTGTCGCTGCTACACATCGGCTGGTCCGGATGGCTAGCGGCGCAATCGCTCGACACGCCGCCGTCGGGGACCAAGGTGCATTCGACGGTGGTCTGATCCGCGGCCGCGTCGGCGGGTGGACAGGCGCCATCACAAGTCGAGAAGGTGAGAGTCTTGAAGCACGCGCTGAGCAGAAGGATGAATACGACGAGCGCGCGGGTCATGGCTGTGACGAAACCTATCACGGCCCACTTTCGGTGTCAGGGGGCATTGGCGCTGCATTACCCAACTTCATTCAGCAACAGGTTGATGATCGATAGACGCGACGATATGCGGCAATATTCATTTCGGAGCGGAGGACCGGCCGTTCTATTGAGGGGCACTGGGAATTTGCAGTCCTAAGCATTCTCGACGGTATCGGATGACTTGGAAAAGGATGGCCCCCATCACGCGTTCTATATGGGGGCCTATAGTTCGGGGATAGCGGCAATACCGAAATTCTTTCCGGCGCGAGCGTCCGACTATACCGAAGGTAGGCCGTCAGCGGCTGACTTGCGGGCAGTTTTGATACGGCTGTGAGTCCATTCAACAACGTCGCTGGCCATTCTAAACGTGCGGAACTCGATTCAGCTTGCTATGCTCGAACGATGGCCAGGTCCTTGTTACAAGCCGCAAAAAAGCTACCTCCCGCGGAGCGAATACTTCTCGTCGAGGAGATCTGGGATACACTGGTGAAAGAGACACGGCTAGAGCCAGCGACGGCGAAACAGACGACGGAAATCAAGAAGCGCCTTGACCGAGTTCGTCGCACGGGTGCCAAGGGCGACACTTGGAGTAATGTGAAGAAGCGAGTTCAGCGCTCGCGTTAATGAAGCCACTCATCGTTGAGCCCGAAGCGGGTGCTTGCGGTCTTCCACGCCGCGCGCGATCCCCGGAAGTGGAAAGCGCGTAAGCGCAAACTGCGCTGACGAACCACGAAGTACTGGCAGATACTCTGCGCAATAGTGCGAGGTGGGCTACTGAACTTCGTCCGCGCCTATGTCCCACAGGCCGTTGACCGGACGAGGGTTTCCAAATCCATCGTGATTGGTATTGGGAATACCTGTGACATCCGAAATCTTGTCCACGCAGCAAGTGTCCGTCGCCGAGATTCTGAACGCGCTGTCGAAGGTAGGAGTCATCTTTATTGCGCCTGCGCTTGCAATCGAATCGGTTCCGGTCACGACGTTCTGAAGATCGCAAACTCCCGCGAATTGCGTACCGGTACTGGCAGGATCTTCGCTGTTAAGAGCTACGATCGAATTCTCGAGCAGTTTGTGGGCGCCCGAGCTGGGACAGATCACGCCTCCGACATTGGCCAGAGAGCCGCCATTCCCAGCGACGGTATTGAATGCAAATATGCCTGTAGAGGCCGCATCATTTATCGAGACGCCTGCAGTACCTGAATCACTATTCGTAATGAAACTATTGGTAATCGTGTACTGGGTGGAAGTGAGACTTACTCCACCTCCGTTGTGATCGATCGTGCACGCGTCGATGTTGAGCGAGCCACCGCTAACATTTACGCCTGTTCCCGTATTGGCAGAAACGAAGCTTTGGTCAAGAGCGAACGCGCATCCGTTAGAGCCGACGCCGGTCATCGTGCTGTCATGAATAAGGCAATTGCTGACGCTCAGCGCCACATTCGCCGTCGAGGTATTAGTGCAATTGATTCCGTGCGTCGACTTACTTGTCCCCTGTCCACCGAAATCCAAGCCGAACAGGTGGACTTTCACGTCGGCGGAGGCGCTGACAACGTTGACGGTGAAGCAGGTGTTCATGTCGTAGATTCTCGCCGTCGGTGAAGCACTCTTTCCTGGCCCGATCAAAAACAGCTCCTGAGAAACAGCGTTGATGACCACCGGGCTGTACCGAGTCGCACTCCCGGCGATGACGACATAGCCCTTGCCGGCGCTGACTCCGTCGGTCACTTGGCAGAGGGGTCGCGCAAGAGATCCATCGGGGATCTGCCCGGCGCATCGATTTTGATCCACATACGCGATCATCGCCGCATCCACGCAGGCGCCGCTCGGATCGCACGCGCCCGAGCTGCAATCCGAATGCATCTTGCACGGCGCACATGAATGCGCGCTCACGTCGCAGGTCTGGTGCGCGCTGGCGCAATCGTCCTTTGTCAGACATTCTACGCACGCTCCCGAAGGGCCGCAAAGTGGCGTCGCCACATGATAGGTCGCGCACTCCGACGCGCTTCCGCCGTCGACGCCCGCAGTGCATCCGGCGCAAATTCCGCTCACACACACCGGCGCATCCGCCGAACAGGTCGTCGAATCGACGCACATCGGCGTGAGGTCCATCGCCGGCAAATCGAACGATGCAAGGTCGGTACAGTTAGCGTCGCAGATTTGTATCGTTTCAGTCTTGAAACAGGCACCGGACAATAATAGTAGCCCGACAATGAGCTTGCTCATTGGACTTCATCTGCGCCGATGTCCCATAGGCCGTTGATAGGCAGAGGCCGAGGATCTCCGTCGATGTCGTGATCGACTGGAGAAGAGGGGATCTTGTCGATGCAGCAAGTGCTGTTCGCAGATACTTTCGCAAGGTGATAGTCGCCGTTGCCAGCGAACTGAGGGGCATTTGCGTTATTGCCTGCACCGGATGGAAGGATTCCGTCGTCTGTGACCAGGTAGCTGAATACGCAGGTTCCTGAGAATTGCGAACTGGCCATTGTGGTATTCATCCAAATAATCGAGAAATCCACCAACGATGGATCGTTTGCCGAACACTTGATGCCACCCACTTTCCCGGAGGCTCCGTTGCCAGACAGAGTGTTGTGGCGAAAGCCGCCGTTTGGGAGAGGATCCGACGCGCCGTTAAAGGCAACGCCTGGACTCATTGATAGATTGTCGACGATGAAGCTGTTGGTGATATCGTACTGAGCATCGGTTACGGACACACCTCCGCCGGAGTTACCGGAGATGGTGCAGGAGTCGAGAGACAGAGAGCCGCTGCTAGCACTCACGCCCGTGCCGGAGTTACCGGAGATGGTGCAGGAGTCGAGAGCGATTGTGCAATCTGAACCGCTCACCCCTGACAGTCCACTACTTTTAATCGAACTATGACGAATCGTTACGATGGCGGTGCCGCTGGTCTGCATGCAAACTAAACCGTGCGTGGGCGTGTGCGCGCCACCAGATCCGAAAAGGACAAAACCATCCAAGGTCAGTGTGAGCGACTTTCCGGAAGCGGTTGCGACGACGGCCGGCACGTCGTCTTGTGCGATCTGTGCCGGAGGAGTCGCCAAGTTTCCTGGTCCGACGATCGTGACGTTGATATCGGCCGATGAGGCGTCGAGATTGAGGGCCTGATAATAAGCGGACGGAGAAGTCAGCCCACGAACGACAATGTAAGGCTTTCCCGCGCTGGCGATGGCTTCGTTGATCTCGCAGTGCGGATGTCCATTCGAATCGCAACTCACATCGCCTTTGTCCACATACGCGATCATCGCCGCATCCACGCAGGCGCCGCTCGGATCGCACGCGCCCGAGCTGCAATCCGAATGCGTCTTGCACGGCGCGCACGAATGCGCGCTCACATCGCAGGTCTGGTGCGCGCTGGCGCAATCATCCTTTGTCAGACATTCTACGCACGCGCCCGCAGGGCCGCAAAGTGGCGTCGCCGCATGATAGGTCGCGCACTCCGACGCGCTTCCGCCGTCGACGCCCGCA
>PLXG01000049.1 GCA_003153195.1 Myxococcales bacterium | reverse complement strand
GTTGAAGGGAGTTTTGAACGCGATGTCGGCACCTGCGTTGCGGCCGCTCATCGACGACCTGCTGAACGCGCAAGCTCCCGTGGTCACACTGGACGTTTCGGCGATTACGCTCATCGACAGCTCCGGTGTGGGCGTGTTCGTGTCGCTGTACAAGCAGCTGCGCGGACAGGGCGGACGGCTGCGGGTCCGAGGCCTTCGAGATCAACCTCTTGCCATCTTCAAGCTGCTTCGGCTCGACCGCACCATCGGAGTGGAAGAGGCCGATGCACCAGCCGAGCTCGAGCCCGACTCGCCCACCGCCCACATGCTGGTCCGCGCGCAAGTCGCCTGATCGCCTGCCGTCGGAGCCTAATCTCTCGCCATTTTCGTAACTTTCGTTCCGATCTTTTGGTCGTCCGCTTCGCCTGCCCTACCATATAGGGATGGAATCCCGAGCTGGTGACGAACCTGCTGAAACCGTCGAGCTCCTCGACGGCGGCGAGCAGGCGTACCCGAAGATGCTCTCGGCGATCATCGCGGCCAAGCGCAGCGTCCATCTTGAGGTCTACGCGTTCTCTTTTTACGGCGTAGGCGCGAACTTCGTCGACGCGCTGAGCCTGGCCGCGCAAAAAGGTGTCAAGGTGCACGTCACCATTGACGGCTGGGGCTCGATCCGCGGCGGTCGCGCGGTGGCCGCCACCTTGCGCGCGTCCGGTTGCGAGGTCGAAATCTACAATCGTTTTTTGGCGCTGCTCATCGGGCGCTTCGGCCGCAACCACCGTAAGATTCTACTCGTCGATGACGAGGTCGCGTTCGTGGGCGGCATCAACATTGGCGACGAGAACGTCGAGCATCTCGGTCGACCAGGTTGGGCCGATCTGGCGCTCGAAATTCGCGGACCGCAATGCATCGCGCTCGGTCAGACCATCCGTCGTGAGCCGCGGCGACCGATCGTGAGCTCGTTGCGGATTTCGCTCTCCGGTTTGGGCGGTGGCTGGCGCATGCGCAGCCACTACGTCCGAGCGATCGCCCACGCGCGCCGTCGCATTCACCTGGCGCACGGATATTTTCTGCCCGATCGCGGAATCATTCACGCCATCACCGCCGCCGCCAGACGGGGCGTGACGGTGCGGTTGCTCCTCACCGGACGCAGCGACGTTCCCTTCGCGCGCGCCGCCAGTCGCAGCATCTATCGCAAGCTGCTCGCCGCCGGCGTCGTCATTCACGAATGGCAGAGCTCGGTTTTGCACGCCAAGGTCGCCACCGTCGACGGCAAGATGCTCCTTCTCGGCAGCTTCAACCTTGATCCCTTTTCGCTGGTGAATTTGGAAGCGCTGGTCGAGGTCACCGATCCGAAGGTGGTCGACAAAGGCGAGGACTGGATCCAGAGCCGCCTGGTGCTCTCGCCGCAGATCACCGCGGTCGAAGCGGGAACGATTTGGCAGCGCTACGTCTCCGACCCGGTGGGACTGTTCGTGGTTCGCATGGTCGAAGCGATGACTCGCCTGCTCTCCCGTCGGAAACACCACTAAATCCAACCGTCCTTCCGCTTTGCGAACCGAAACGGCCCCAATGTTTCCGTCAGGTAAACATTGTCGTTCCATGCAACTTCCGGGTTGATCGTTTTTTGGCTTCTACCATACTGATGCTCCAGGAGGAA
The DNA here is from genome assembly GCA_003153195.1 of Myxococcales bacterium. GTDB lineage: Bacteria > Myxococcota_A > Polyangia > Palsa-1104 > Palsa-1104 > PALSA-1153. The sequence continues at coordinate 9,773 of PLXG01000049.1, read as the reverse complement.
CTTACGATGAGCGTGTACAAGGCCGAGTACATTTGGATCGACGGTGCGGAGCCGACCGCCAAGCTTCGCTCGAAAACGAAAATCGTTCCCACCGGCGAGGACGCGCCGATCTGGGGATTCGACGGTTCGAGCACTGGCCAGGCGACGGGACATTTTTCCGACCTGGTGCTGCGCCCCGTTTACAGCTGCCCCGATCCGGTGCGCGGCGGCGATCACAAGCTCGTCATGTGCGACGTGCTCATGACCGACATGACGCCTCATCCCTCGAACACGCGCGCGGCGCTGGCCGAAGTGGCCAAGAAGCATGCCGCGCAAGAGATGTGGTTCGGCATCGAGCAAGAGTACACGCTGTTCGACGGCGTGCGCCCGCTCGGCTGGCCCACCAACGGCTTTCCCGCGCCACAATTCGGTTACTACTGCGGCGTCGGCGCCGACGAAGTCTTCGGCCGCTCGATCGTCGAGGAGCACATGGACGCGTGCTTGCGCGCAGGCCTCAAGCTCTCGGGCATCAACGCCGAGGTCATGCCGGCGCAGTGGGAATTCCAAGTCGGACCGGCTTCGCCGCTCGAGTGCGCCGATCAGCTCTGGCTAGCGCGTTGGCTGCTCTATCGGATCGCCGAGAATCATGGCGTGTCCGCTACGCTCGATCCCAAGCCGGTCAAAGGCGACTGGAATGGCGCCGGCGCGCACACCAACTTCTCCACCAAGGAGATGCGCAAGTCGTACGAGCCGTGCATCAAGGCGGCCGAGGCGCTCAAAGAGAAACATCAGCTCCACATCGCCAGCTACGGCTTCGGCATCGAAGAGCGACTGACCGGCAAGCACGAGACCTGCTCGTACAAAGAGTTCAAGTACGGCGTCTCGGATCGCGGTGCGTCGGTGCGCATTCCGTGGCAAGTGGCGCTCGACAAGAAGGGCTACATCGAAGATCGCCGCCCCTGCGCGAACATCGATCCCTACGTGGTGTGCCGCTTGATTACCACCACCGTCTGCGGCGCCTAAGCTCTCCCAACCTAGCGAACTCACAACCTATCTAATGTAGTCACCTCTCCCGGTTAAATATTTCGGGTTCTTTCTCGTTCTCTTCGGAACCGGCTATAGTGGCCGCTCTGAGAGGGAGCTCATGAACCTGCGTCTTGTGTGGATTCTGCCGGTATTTCTGGGTGCTTGCGCGACCACTTCCAATATGACGCTTCCGGCCACGCCGGCCGACGTCATGATTTCGCCGCGCTACGACCAGACCCAGATCTCGAAGGTCGCGATTTTGCCGATGCTCGCCCGCAGGCCGGTCGAAACGGATCTGTCGATCATGAACGGCGCCCAGCCAGTGCCGACGCCGCAAGATCACATCTTCGTCGATCAAATCGGGCAGACGTTGCCGTCCGGTGTTCAAAAAACCATGCCTGGGTGGAAAGTCATTCCGCCCGATGAGTCGATGAGCCTCATCAACACGCACAATCTGGCGATGGGCTACAAGAATCTGATGGCCGATTTCAACACCATCCCGGGACCGCAAAACGTGCTGGCGGTGATCTCGCCCGACTCACAAGCATTCTTGAAAGAGTTTCAACGCATCTCCGGCGCCGACGCGGTTCTCGTCGGATACTACTGTTTCTCCGCGATCGTTCAGGCGCGCACGTTCGAGATTGTAAACATTCAGGGCGTGAACTTCTGGTTGTCACTCTACAATCCGACCGTCGGCCAAGTGTGGTGGAAGTCGAGCGTGAGCCGTTACGGCGCCGGCGAGCATGATCTCGACGAAATCATCCAAAGTCTCACCTCCGCCATCGGCAAAGGCAGAATCACTCAGCTCTAGATCTTGGGTTCTCCCGTCGCCAAAACCGGATCTCTTCTCGAGACGTTTCGCGAGTCGCTCAGCCTGCTCGGTACCAGGCGGTTCGGAACCTTCTGGTTCGCCAGCCTGCTCTCCAGCATCGGCACTTGGGCGCAGCAAGTCGCGCAGCCTTGGCTGCTGCTCACGCTCGGCGCATCACCCTTTCTGATCGGGCTCGATTCATTTGCTTCGAACGCACCGGTGCTTTTGCTGACGCTCGTAGGTGGTGCCCTCGCCGATCGATCCGACCGTCGTCGTGTGATCACCGTCTTTCAGTCGATACAGATGCTCTGCCCGGCGATCATCGTCGTGCTGCTCCTGATGGGCATCGTCAAGCCTTGGATGATCATCGCGCTGTCGGTGGTGGTCGGCGTCACCGACGCGCTCTCCATGCCGTCGTTTCAGTCGATCGTGCCGTCGATCGTCAAGCGCGAGCAGATCGCGAGCGGCCTCGCGCTCAACTCCACGCAATTCAACCTCTCGCGCATCCTCGGTCCGTCGATCGCGGGCGTGCTGATGTCGAGCGTCGGTGCGACCGCCTGCTTCGTGGTGAGCGCGGTTTCGTACGTTCCGTTCATCGGCGTCGCGCTATGGATTTTGCCACGCTTCACGCCCAATCCGCCCAAAGCGGCCGCGCCCATCAGACCCTCCGCGCTGGCGGGGATTCGCGACGTGCTTCGCGAAAGGCACATCCGCGGCGCGCTCCTCACCGTGCTCACCACCGGCGTACTCTGTGCGCCGCTCATGACCTTCATTCCGGTTTTGGTCCGCGACGTTTTTCAAGGTGGCGCGGGACGATTCTCCATGGCGGTGGCCTCGTTCGGAGTCGGTGGGATTTTGGGCGCGGCTGGTTTGCTGGCCGTTTCGCCGAGCGTCGATCGCCGGCGGATCAGCTCGGGGCTGGCGCTCCTTTATGGAGTTGTGTTGATCTTGTCTGCCATCAATCCCTGGTTTTGGGCGCTACCGATCTTGCTGGTTTTCGCCGGCGCCTCCATGACCGTGAGCAACACCGCGGCGAACTCGCTCCTTCAGGCCACTTCAAATCCTCGCCTGCTCGGTCAAACCGTGAGCCTCTACATGTTGGCGCTACGCGGCGGAATGTCACTCGGTGCACTCGCCACCGGCGGCGCGGTTAGCCTGTTCGGGGTTCGGCACGCGCTCCTCATGAGCGGCGTTCTAGCGGTATGCCTGCAGCTCGCCATCGCTCCACGGTGGCTCAGAGCGCCCATTCCGACTCATCATCAATGAACGTTCGCGTGATCACTTCGAACACTCGCGTGCTCACTTCGACCCCTGTGAACTCGCCGCTCTCACATTACTCGGGCGTACTATTTTGCTGACGGACGCAAACGCTTTCGGCCAGCCGGGGTGGGGACTTCCGACCCGCACACACTCCTAACTCGCTGGAAATACAGCTTCTATTTTAGGTCCTTCGCTTGCAAACCAACCAGGCATGCGCGGACTCACGGCGATTTTGATTGGATGTCTGGCGGGCTGCGGCGGTACGGCGCCCTCTTCCACTTCGACCCCAGCGAGTGGCAAAGCGGACAGCTTCGCCAACTCGCCTAGCTTGAGCGCAACCTCGAGCAGCCTCTCGAGCGAGTTCGATCTCTGGAATTTCATGTACACCAACGTGGTAGACACGGTCTATCCGCAGCTGCAGGACTATACGCTGTCGCTGTTGGCGTTCGACAGCACCGAAGATTTCTTTCGCGCCGACGTCACCATCGCCTCGCTGCTCACCTCGGCGCCCAATCGCACTTACCGTCTGCGCTACAACAGCGAGCTTCTGAAAGATCCGCCGAGCGATCTGGCCGTGCAGGGAATTTTGGTGCACGAGCTCAGCCACATTCTCGACTACACACAAGACAGCTCGTTTCAGATCATCGGCATTGGCCTGTCGTCGTTGTGCACCGACAACGCCGACTATGAACATCACACCGACGAGACCGCCCTGATGCTTGGCTTTTCCAAAGGGCTCAAAGCCTATCGCACCTGGCTTTACGCGCACGTCGCCCCAGAATACCTGGACAAGAAAAAGCGCGTTTACTACACGTCCGACGAAATCGACGCGTGGGTAGCTGCCAATCCAGAATGGGCGCAACGACCTTAAAGCGAAGTTCAGTTGCCTTGACTGAGGTCAAGATGCCCGACGACGTCGGGCTGGGTCTGATCGTCCTATACAAGCTGATCAAAGCGGTCGTACAGCTGCTGGCCGCGATCGTGGTGACGACCTTGATCGCGACCGGAACGGTGGCGAAGCTTCGCGACGCGCTTTTAGCCTATCGCGAGCACGCGGCCGAAGGTTGGCTGCTCGCGCTGACACGATTTTTGGCCAACGCCACCTCGGCCCGTCACGTGGAGGTCTTCGCCGTCGTTCTTTTGTTCGACAGCATTTTGTCCGCCGTGGAAGGTTGGGGACTGCATAAGCGCCACGCGTGGGCGGGCTGGCTGGTAGTGGGCGCGACCGCGAGCCTTCTGCCGCTCGAGATCATCGAGATGATTCGGCATCTCAAGCTCGGACGATGTCTGCTCTTCGCGCTCAACTTGCTGATCGTACTTTATCTACTGCGGCGCCATCGACTGGTGCACCGGCGCCCGACCTACTCGGTAGCGACACTCGAAGGCGGTGCGGAGCCGGGGATCGCCCATCCGCCGATCGATTCTGTCAGCCGATCGGCTTCGGCCGGCCCCCACGTTCCGGGCTCATAGGCCAGCGTCGGTGAAGCTTGGCCGAGCGCGGGATCGACGATGCGCCACGCCGATGATGGGGACGCCGAGCCGTCCGCGCTGAATCATCGCCTGCAGCGCCGGAAAGATCATTTTGTATGCGAGATCTCCGGTGACACCGAAGAAGACGAATGCGTCTGAACGATCCGGGGTCAGGACTACTTGCTCGCTTGCAGATGAGCCTCGACGAACCACAGCCACTTGTCGATGCCGCGCGAAACTTCGGTGAAGAGGTCAGTGGTGTCGGCGTCGGAAAGCTCTTGCGACAGGTCGATTGAGTGGCGGACCTGCTTGCCGAAAGCCGACAGCGCCGTCGAGACTGCTTCCACGTGATCGTGTCCGCTGGCGATGTTTCCCGGATATTCGGTCAAGGTCGAGTGCTTGACCACCATGCGTGCCGTGCCGTGCGCGATGCCGCCCAGCTGGACCGCTCGTTCGGCGATGGTATCGACGTATTCTTCCACGCTCGAATTGATCTGGTCGAACAGCTCGTGAAGCGCGATGAAGTCGGGACCTTTGACGTTCCAATGCGCCTGCTTCATCTGAGTCTGTAGATCGATCGAATCTGCCAATCGAGCATTCAGTAGCTCGATGAGTTTTACTCGTTTGGGTTCGGATAGATCATTTTTGGTCGGGTACATGGAGTCTCCTTGCGTCAGCTGTGTTGTTCAACAGCATGTGTTGTGCCAGTCGCGTACTCACTGACCGAGCGAGAGATCGGCTGTCGCAGACCATGATAGCGGAATTTGGGTTCCATTACAGTGGAACTGAGCGTCACGCGTGAACGAAGCTCATCGGCAAATCCATCTTGAGCGTCATCTGCGTAGCATCGACGTCGACTGCGGCGTTGGCCGCTTCCATCTCAAAGGCCGCCACCGGCGCCATGCTCTTCGGCATCTCGAGCCGCAGCGCCAAAGTCTCGCCAAAGCTCCAGCCCACCGCGTCCGGTTTGGCCGCCAACCGCTCATTCACTTTGGCCACGACGCTGCGATCGAGAATCGACGGAACGTTCTTCAGATCCGCTTCTTCTATTACGATGGGAAAATTGATCCGACTGGCCACGATCAGTGGTCTGAGCAGAATCGTCACCGACGAGATGGTAAACGAAAGGTTCGCCCCGCCCACCGTCCATTTCAATTGCGCGCCGGTGTGAATACGAATCCCCTGGCCGCTCACAAACTCGACGCGATCGGGCAGCTCGATCCGCATCGCACGATCGGCTCGTCCCTCTTCGCCCAAATTAACGGTGAGTGGCATCAGACCCGCGAGCAGATCGGTCATCGTGGTTTGATCGAGCGCAGCAGAAATGCGAACGGGCACGTAGATCCTCCGAACGAGAAGATACCCCATCTTTCGCCGACCAAGACGGCGCTTGCTTGTGGAGAGAAAAAGAGCACGATGCCTTGCCAGGGATGCTATCGCCCTTATATCCCGGCAAAAGATGCGGTCAAATTCATGATCGCTGATGGGATAGATCACCTGGGATGGAATCCGGATCCGAGAAGGAGGCGCTGTTCCCTCCCTGGACGAACACCGTCCTCCGCGTGGTGCTCGCCTGTTTGGTGCTCGGCGCCGCTTTCACCTTCACCTTCCTCTTCATTTTCGTTCGGTCACCTTTATACACCGGTCAGTTCGAACCGGTGACGCAGCCGATCGAATTCGATCATCGCCATCATGTCGGCGACGCCGGAATCGACTGTCGATTCTGCCATTCCACCGTCGAGACCGCGGCCACTGCTGGATTTCCGTCGACGGAAGTGTGCATGGGCTGCCACAACCAGATCTGGAATCAGAGCCCGCTCTTGCAGAGCGTACGGGCGAGCTTTTATTCAGGACGCCCACTCGTCTGGCGGCGCGTGCACGAGCTGCCCGACTTTGCATACTTCAATCATTCGATTCACGTGAACAAAGGAGTCGGCTGCGTAACCTGCCATGGACGCATTGATCAGATGCCGGCGGTGATGCAGCAGTCGCCGCTGACCATGAGCTGGTGTCTCGACTGCCATCGCGATCCGAAACCGAATTTGCGTCCGCACGACCGTATCACTGATTTGGCGTGGCAGCCGAGCGATCCACAGGCGACCGGCGATCGGGTCGCGACCAACAATCACCTTCACACTCGCACCAGCTGCACCACGTGCCACCGATGAGCGAATATTGGCGCAGCCTTTCGGAGCATCGCGCGCTCGGCACCGAGCTCGAGGGCGAGTTCCCGCCCGGCGCGGATGAGATCGACGAACCGACGCGACGCAGTTTTCTGGCGCTGATCGGCGCATCACTGGGCGCCGGCGCCCTAGAAGGATGTTTTCGCAAACCGCCCGATCCGATCGTGCCCTATGTCAGGCAGCCGGCCGACGTGAAGCCGGGCCTCGCATCGCACTACGCCACCGCCATGACGTTGGGCGGATTCGGCGTCGGACTGATCGTGACTAGCCGCGAGGGCCGTCCCATCAAGGTGGAGGGCAATCCCGCACACTCCGCCAGCCTGGGCGCCTCGGGCGTGTACGAGCAGGCGGCGATCTATCAGCTGTGCGATCCACAGCGCGCGCGACAATTCAAAAAGCAGATGCGGCCGGCGGCTTGGAGGCAGTTCCTCGACGAGACGCATGGACGACTGGACGAGCTGGCCAAAGATGGCGGGGCGCGATTGCGCTTTCTCGTCGAGCCGACCAGCTCGCCGCTCGAGCTCGCGCTGCGTCAGGAAATCTTGCAACGCTTTCCGCTGGCGCGCTTTTACGCCTGGAATCCACTGGCGCGAGATGCGGTCTACGAAGGTACCCGGCTCTCGTTTGGTCGCGCGCTTGAGCCGCAGCTGGATCTCGACGCCGCACGGGTGATCGTCGCGCTCGATGCCGATTTTCTCTCGGTAGGTCCGTCTCGTTTGCGCCATCAGCGCCGCTTCGCCGATCATCGAGTGCCCGAAGGCGAGCTCAACCGACTCTATGCCGCTGAATGCCATCTGAGCGTCACCGGCGCCAACGCCGATCATCGGCTGCGGGCTCGCTCGAGTGAGATTCACGAGATCGCCTTGGCGATTTTGGCTGCCATTTCGCCCGATCGAGCGTCGTCGGCGTCGCGCTTCTCCTCTCATCCATGGGTCAAAGCGGCGGCCAAGGATCTTTTGTCGGCGCGTGGAGCTGGACTGGTGATCGCTGGAGATCGTCAGCCCGCCTCGGTTCACGCGCTCGCCTGCGCGATCAATGAGGCCATTGGATCGAAGGCGGTGCACTACACCAAACCCGCGCTCGAAGACACCGTGGCTGGACCTGCGGCGCTGCGCGCGCTCGCCGACGAAATCCGCGCCGGCGCCGTCGAAACGCTGGTGGTGAGCGCCTACAATCCGGTCTACACCGCACCGGCCGATCTCGACTTCGCAAACCTGCTTTCCAAAGTTCCGCACACGATCTATCGCGGCCACTTCGAAGACGAGACCGCCCGCCACGTGAGTTGGTTCTTGCCGGCGACGCACGAGCTCGAATCTTGGGGCGACGTGCGCGCGCAAGATGGCACCACCTCGCTCATTCAGCCGCTCATCACGCCGCTTTGGGACGGCATCTGCGCATCGGAGTTGTTCGGCGCCTTCGCGGGCAAAGCTGGGCACGGATCGCATCGCCTCTTGCGCGAACATTGGGCCAGACGACGCGGCGACATCGCGCTAGTCGATGGTCAGACCTCAAGGGAGTTCGACGTCTTCTGGGAAACCTCTCTTCAGCGCGGCCTTATCACCGAGGAGATGCTGCCCGCCGAACCGGTGACGCTCGATTGGAGCGCAGTGGTTTCGCACGCTCCGATCTCCAGCGCGGCCGCCGGAATTGAGCTCAACTTCTTACCTGACTCCCGCATTCTCGATGGAAGATTCGCCGACAATGCCTGGCTGCAAGAGTTGCCCGATCCGATCACCAAGCTCACTTGGTCGAATGCGCTCTTGCTGAGTCCCAAGACCGCCGCGGCGCTCGGCCTGTCCAGCGAAGATCGCGTATCGATCGGCCTAAACGGCCGAACCATCACCGCCGCCGTTCTGATCTCGCCCGGTCACGCCGACGACGCCGCGTCGATCGCGCTCGGCTACGGCCGCTCCGGCACCGAAGTGATCGCGCGCGAGCTCGGCGCCAATGGATATCTTCTGCAGAAGAGCGGCACGCCTTGGTTTCAATCCGGTGCGCTCATCACCAAGTCGTCGGGCAAGATTCCGCTTTCACTCACGCAAGAGCATTGGTCGACCGAAGGCCGCCCAGTCGCGCTCGAAGTATCTGCCACCGACGTGCGCAAACGACATCTCCCGCTCGTCGACGCGCAATATGGCGCCCAACCGACCCTCTATCCTGAAGTGGAGTATCCTGGATACCGATGGGCCATGTCGATCGACATGAGTCGCTGCACCGGCTGCTCGGCGTGCGTCATCGCCTGCGAGTCGGAGAACAACGGTCTGGTCGTCGGCGCCGATCAAGTTCGCCGCGGCCGCGAGATGCAGTGGCTGCGCATCGACCGCTATTTCAAAGGCGATCCCGATTCGCCGTCGGTGGTGATGCAACCGGTCGCCTGCGTTCACTGCGAAAACGCACCCTGTGAATATGTCTGCCCGGTCAACGCCACCGTTCACTCCGACGAGGGTTTGAACGAGATGGTCTACAACCGCTGCGTCGGCACNNAGAAGTGCAGCTACTGCGTGCAGCGTATCGAGGGCGCACGCATTCGCTCCGAGATCGAAGGGCGCCCCATCGCCGACGGCGAGGTGGTGAGCGCCTGCATGCAATCGTGCCCGTCGCAGGCGATCGTCTTCGGCTCTCTGCACGATCCCGATTCTCGGGTGTCGAAGCTGCAAAAAGATCCACGCGCGCATCAGCTGCTGCACGAGCTCGGCACCCGTCCGCGCACAGTGCATCTGGCCAAGATTCGCAATCCCAATCCGGAGCTGGGCGAATGACACCGCCCGCGCTCAAGGCGCAGCCGCCGCTCGAAGAAGAGGCCGGCGACCGTCTGCTCATCGAAGGCCGGTATAGCGATCGCGAGCTGAACGACGCGCTCTTTGATCCGGTGTGGAGCCGCAACGGACGCGGCTGGTGGGCGCTGCTTCTCTTTTGCGGCGCGCTCACCGGGCTTTTGGTGCTCGCCATCGGCGTCACGCTCTCGGTCGGCATCGGATCGTGGGGCAACAACATTCCGGTGGCGTGGGCGTTCGGCATTACCAACTTCGTCTGGTGGATCGGCA
>PLXG01000058.1 GCA_003153195.1 Myxococcales bacterium | reverse complement strand
CGCCCGAGTTCTGCGCGAGATCGCTCGAGGACGAACGCATGTCGCTCGTGCCTGTGCCGCTGTCGTGCCCGGTCGCGCCGGCGTCGTGGTTCGTGTTCGTGTGACCGGATAGATCCGCCGCGGTGCTCCCCTCGACTTGAGAAGAATCGTCGAGGCCACCGGTGGAAAGACTTCCAGCGCCTGGATCACAACCCGGCAATCCGAGTGCAATCAGACCCGCTCCGGCGGCAGCGCAGAAATTGCGTCGACTGATTCCGCCACCGGCACAAGGAGGCAGGTCTGACAGTGAGAGGATAACCGGCGCGTCCGAACGCTTCGACATGATGACTACCTGCCTCCGATACGCGAACCATACCGAGCAAATTGCGTTCCAACTGTAAAAAGATTAGCCGCACCACTACTCTACAATCGGGCGTGTGATCTCAGCTAGTTAAGGGCTAACGACACCCCGCGAGGAGGGACTGATGCGACCAGATCTTGGGGGGTGCGCAAGAATCGGACAACAGCGTCCGCTTTTCGGACGGCTGCTACTTGAAGGTAAACTCGATCGTTTGCGAGCCGTGCGGCTTGATGTTGGTCAACTGAGTGAGTTCGTCTTCCAAACGATGTACGGTCACGCGATGAGTTCCCGCTGAAACCACAATGCGATGTTCGCGAGCGTCGGGCCCTTCCATGCGGCCATCGACATAGGGAACGCACCACGGCGTACATTGAATGATGAGCGTGCCCGTGCTCTCGGCGCGAACATTCGGGCGAGGCACGTCCGTCTCCTTCGGCACCGCATCGACCTTCGAGGGCACGATTGGCCGCGGCAACGGATCTGGCGCAGTGGGAGTGACGGCGGGGGTTGAGGTTGGAGCCGGCGCAATTCCTCGCCGCACAAACAGTCCTGTTCCGATCGCGACCAAAAGGATCGGAACGATCCAGCGCGCTCTTGATTGCTGCGGCGGTCGAAGGACTTCCTCAAGGAAGGTCGCTTCAGTCTTCGCATCTCGAAAATAGGTGGCGACCCCCGTTACTGTTGCCTCTTCGAGTGGAACGCTCTCCTCAATCTGTACTCGACCGATCTCAGACACCAATCGAGCCAGCTCACGTTCGCTGGTGGTCGTGGTGGGAAGGGTTCGCGCAATCTCCTCCAGCGCGGTAAGCATTTCGTCGACGTCAGCGTATCGCGCACCGACATCGCGAGCAGTCGCGCGCGCCACCACTGCGGACAAAGGTCCATCGACTTGAACCTCAGCGGAACCACGAGCCTCAATCAATCCCTCTTCCGGGTGCGAAGATTTGCGAATGCGGGAGCCAGTGACGGCTTCGGCCAGCAAAAGTCCGACGGCGTAAACATCGGCACGACCATCGGTGGCTTCACCGCGCGCTTGCTCGGGCGCCATATACGCGATGGTGCCGCGGATCGGAGAGGCTCTATCCGCCGAAAGGGCGACGCCGAAGTCAGAAAGCTTCACTTCGCCTTCCTGCGAAAGAAGCACATTGCGCGGGGTTACATCGCGATGAACCAACCCCTGGCGATGCATATACGAAAGTCCGCGACAGAGCTCAATTCCGATGTAAACCACCACATGCAGAGGGACACTCTCGTTTCTCTCGCGCGTCGACTGAAAAAGAGCGGCCAGCGCGCAACCGGCTACGTATTCCATGGCGATGAAATAGGCGTTGCCGACCCGGCCGAAGTCGAAGATCGAAACTAAGTTCTTATGGCTCAGCGAGACCTGGGAGTGGGCCTCCTGAAAAAACATCGTCATGAAGCGTTGATTTCTCTCGAGCTCCGGGCGAAGGCGCTTGATGACCAGCCGCTTCTCAAACCCTTCTGCCCCGCGGAATCGAGCCAGATAGACATGACCCATTCCCCCTTTTCCGAGCGGGTGGATCAGCTCGTAACGGCCCAAATGTGCAACACTCACCAAATCAGAATATATAATGCGCCACACCGTGCGAAGCGTTTCGGCGATCTTTCTTTTGCTATTGGCAAGTTTGGCTTCGGCTCAACCGGTGCCGAACGCACGCGCGTCTCTGAAGGCCGTTTACTTTCGCCCCTCGCCGAATGAGGCGCTTCCAGGCGTGGGCGACGCCTTTGCTCGCGCGCTCGGTCGTAATACGGCGCTGATCGAGAACGTTTTTGCGCCCGCAACCGTCGAACCGAGTCTCGTTCCATCGCTGTCGAAGATAAACGAGGCCTACCGCACGTTCCATTTTCCGGAGACCGCGCAGCTGGCTTCCGATCTTCTGCAGACCGCTGAACAGCGTGGCGGCGGCGATCTCAACCAGCGTCAGCTCTCGGAGATCTACTTGAACCGCGGGCTAGCTCGACTCGAAACCAACCAAGCGGATTTGGCGTGGGACGATCTCATCGCGTCCGCCCGACTCGATCCAGCGCGCGTCCTCGATCCAGCTCGTTTTCAACCACGCGTGGTGGCCGCTTACCGACGCGCTGCCACCGAGGCCGCGAGCTCTGCACACTGCGAGCTCACTTTCCGCTTACCGATCGGTGCTCACCTATTTATAGATGGAGGTTCTGCACAATCGCCCGTGTCCATTCTCATCGGTCGCCATTTCGTTCGGGTCGTGGGCGACGGTCTGGTCACTTGGGAGGGCATGGTGTCGGCGACCTCGCCGCGAGAACAGACCGCGTTGCCACTTCGCGCTCTCGAACCGCCCGATGCAAGAGAACTAAGCAAGCTTTCGTCCGGAGCGAACGCGGTCGTGCTCGGTGCGCTCATCCGCAGCGACGACGGATGGCGTTTCCTCGCGCGGCGAGTCGAAACGGCCACCGGGCAAGTGAAGGAGCGAACAGAACGAATCGATCTTTCATCGCTCGACCGCGTAGTCGAAGAGACCGTCGGTGACGTAATGGGGCACACTACACTTCAGGCTGCCAAGAAACAATCGCGATGGTGGCCTTGGGTTTTGGCCGGCGGAGTCGTGGCCTCGCTCGCGATTACGATTCCATTGGGCGTCGTCTATTCACGTTCGACCCCGTCGGGCAACGTGGGCGGGCCGATCGGTCCACTGCGATGAGTCGTCTGTCAGTAGTTGACAGGCATCCTCGCGGGCACAGCCCGCTCGGAGGCTCCTCGCATCGCCTACGGCTCTGCGAGCTGTCAGTTGCAGCGCTGCTCGTGGCTGGTTGCGGCTCGGCGAGCCCTGATGTGCAACTCGAAATTCGAGTCGCGCAAAACACACAGCTATTTTCGAGCGTCTCTCAGCTCTCGGTGCGCGCCGAACGGAGCGGGTTGATTCTTGCCCAGCGCTCGATCGGCGTGCCAGCGACGTACGTGTCACTGAGCGGCGTGCCCCACGGGAACGACACGGTATTCGTACTTGATGGACTTACAGTGGCGGGAGACGTCGTCGCAACGGGACAGAGCTGTCCAATCGACTACGAATCCAGCGGAGAGCGCGCATCGATCTTTTTCTCTCCCACCAATTTGTTCACTCCGACGGTTTCGTCGCCTCTGGTCACGCGCCAAGATCCCGTCGCATTTCCGCTCACTGATGGGAGTATCGTATTTTCCGGCGGCGCCGACGCTGCCGGCCCCAGCGCTTCCACCGAGCGATACGATCCCGCGAAATCGATCTTTTCGCCGCTGCCTCTATCGCTCTCCGCGCCCCGACAAGCCGCGCAGGTGGCGTTGGTATCAGGCGTCGGAGCCCTGGTGTCAGGCGGCATTTCGGCAAATGGCGCTCCGGTGGCCGGCGCCGATGTCTACTTGGAAAGCATGAACATGTTCGCCGCGCTGAACACTTCTTCGCTCGGGCCAATCATGAATCACCGAATCATCGCGCTTCCTGACGGGCGCGTGCTGATCACGGGCGGGCAAAATGAGACGGCCGGTTCTGCGCTCAGTGCCACCACGTTTGTGGGCGTGCAACCGGACGGAAGCGCCGCCATCGGTGACGGTCCCGCGCTAATCGATGCTCGACACTCGCACATGATCGCCATCTCGCTCGGAATCCCGATCGTCGTCGGCGGCTACGGAGCGGACGGCGATCCCATCGCCACCTTTGAAGCGATGGAACCCGACGCCTCTCCTGCTCCCATGTTCTCTACCATCGGAACTCTGAAGGAAGCTCGCGCCGAAGGAACTGCGACGCTACTTTCCGACGGGAGCATTCTGGTGACCGGCGGATCCGGCGACAAACTCGGAACACCGCTCGGCGACGCCGAAGTTTACAATCCGATTGCGCGCGTCACGCAAACGTTCCCGCTCACGACTGCGCGACGCGGCCATACCGCCACCCTTTTACCCAATGGGCGCGTACTGATCTCGGGCGGTATCGGTCTCGATGGCAATCCGCTCTCGTCGGTCGAGCTGTTTGTTCCCGACGCTGGATTCGTCTCCGAGCGCCCCCTGGCAACTCCACGCTCAGGACATGTAGCGGTGCCGCTGTGCGACGGAACTGTACTCATCGCAGGCGGCGGCGCGGACGCGGAAATTTACACTCCCTCAGTACAGTAAGACTGGTCGATTTCGAATTGCGCAAGAAGCGGACACTGCCCTGACGTTAAACATCTGATCGAGCGAGCTTCCCTTGGAACGCAGCGGAATATCCCGCCGCTGCTCTTGGCCCGACTGTTGCTGCGCAATGAGCGCAGGAGCTATTTTCTCAATTGGTACTTGTC
>PLXG01000210.1 GCA_003153195.1 Myxococcales bacterium | reverse complement strand
ATCGTCAAGGTGACCGAGAGCATCATCAAGTTTCAGAAAGAGTTCTTCGAAAAGGGCATCGGCTTTTTGAAGCCGCTGATTCTGCGCGAAGTGGCGGAAGACATCAGCATGCACGAGTCGACCATCTCGCGCGTGACCACCAATAAATATGTCCACACGCCGCAGGGAATCTTCGAGCTGAAGTTCTTCTTCAACTCGGGAATTCGTCTGACGACCGACGATGACAAGCTTGCATCCGAGGCAGTGAAGACGAAGATCAAGACGTTGATCTCTGCGGAGGATACAAAACATCCTCATTCAGACCAAAAGCTGGTGGAGCTTCTGCGCGACCAGACGATCGACATTGCGCGGCGCACCGTCGCAAAATATCGCGAGCAGCTGGGCATTTTGTCGTCGTCGAAGCGAAAGCAGCTCTTCTAGCGGAGCACCGTTTTTTAGTAGAAGGAGGTCGTATTTCGCGCGAGTGTGTTGAACAGCTGTTTGCCAAAAAACAGTTGAAAGTCCGCGGTTGAAGGTCGAAAGTAGCGTCGATCTTCGGCCCGACCGATGCCGAAGGAGGATCCGATGCAGTTGTCCGTCACGTTCCGCCATATGGATGCCACCGAAGCACTCAAGGAATACGCCAAAGAAAAAGTCGAGCGGATCCGCAAGTACTTCCCCGACCCACTGAAGGCGCATGTGGTCCTATCCTGCGACCGAGGCTACAATCACGTCGCCGACGTCATGATCACGCTCCACAACGGGATCGCGATCAAAGGCGAAGAGACCACCGAGGACATGTACTCATCGATCGATCTGGTGATGGCCAAGATCGAGCGCCAGGTGCGTCGCTACAAAGAGAAGATTCGCAATCACAAAGGGCTCGAGTCGATCCACAGCCACGAGATGATGCACAGCGTGGTCGAGGTTTCGGCGGAAGCGGCGCCGGTCAAGAAATCGAAGAGCGAACCGGAGCCGAAGATCATCAAGAAGTCGAAGTTCTTTGCCAAGCCGCTCACCACCAAGGAGGCGGTCATGCAGATGAACCTGCTCGGCAACGACTTCTTGGTGTTCATGAACGCGGTCTCGCGCGAAGTGAACGTCGTCTATCGGCGCGGAGACGAGGAAGATACCTACGGCCTCATCGAGACTGGCGCGACCGGATCGCAGACGCAGAGCACTCCGACCACCAAGCAGGCGCGCGCGCAACACTGACGTTCAACTTTGAACCTTGCATTCGTTAGATTGAGGCAGCGATGAAGATCGTCGAGTTCGTGGGACCGGAGCTGATCGTCGCGCAGCTCACCGCGAAAGACAAAATTGGAGTGGTAAGCGAGCTGGCCACCCATCTCGCCGCTCACGTCACTGGCGTCGACCGTGACGTGTTGGCCAAGGTGCTGCTCGATCGCGAGCGCTTGGCCTCGACCGCCATCGGCGAGGGTGTGGCCATTCCGCACGGCAAGCTCGACGCGGTGGGCAAGTTGGTGGCGTGCATCGGCCGCGCGCCTCAAGGCGTCGATTTCGACTCGATGGATGGTCGGCCCACATACCTGTTCTTCGTCTTGGTCGCACCCGAAAACTCCACAGGCGTTCATTTGAAAGCGCTCGCGCGAATCAGCCGTTTGTTCAAGGATCCCGAATTTCGGACGCGACTCATGCGCGCCAAGGACGGACCTGAGATGTTCAAAGTCATAGCCGACGAGGATGCAAAATACTGATGAGACGACTAGCTTGCTTGTTCGTGATGGTAGCGGGATGTAGCGACGATGTTTCGTTCACCATCGGCAAACATTCGCTCAATGTGAGCTCTCAAGCGTTCAACTACAGCGCGACCACCGCATTTTGTGAGCGACTGTCGGCGCCAGTTTTGAAAATGACGCTGGCGGACCTCAAGCAGACCGCTTGTTCGTCCGGCGACGATGGGGGCACCAGCACCGCCAAAGCCCATTCACAGATCGATCTGATCCTCGGTCTCGGCGGCCACGACAACCTGTCCACTCCGTTCACCGTCAGCAACATCGATTGCGAAAACGGATCGGGTCAGGCAACGGCAGTCTTCACCTACTTCCCGGCCAACGGTGGATCGACGGACGTGGTCGCGGTAGCATCGGGCACTGCCAGCCTCGACAAAGATTTTGATTTCAACTCGGGCGATCCGGCCAAAGGATCGTTCAACCTCACCTTCGCCGACGGCTCGAAGGCGAACGGAAGCTTCAGCGCGCAGAATTGTACGCAGCTCAATCAGTGAACCTGGGCTGATTCAAGAATCGAATGCCGAGTCTTCGGATAGATAGCCTCATGCAGGCGCGCGACTCCGGTCTCGCGCTCGAGCTGGTCGCGGGCGCAGACGGACTTTATCGCCTGATCTCCGGTCCGCGCATTCAAAAGCCGGGACTCGCGCTCACCGGTTACACGCCCTACGTTCATCCCGAACGACTGCAGGTTCTCGGTCTCACCGAGATTTCGTTTCTGCGATCGGTAAACGACGAACAGCGCAAGAGCGGCATCGCGGCGCTGTGTGGACTCGAGCCGTCGGCAATTGTGGTTACGCGCGGTCTCGAAATTCCGCCCGAGCTCGCCGAGTGCGGCAACCAATTCAAGGTTCCGGTTTTTCGCACGCCGCTGATGTCGTCGGTGTTCATCAACCGCGTCACCAAGTGGCTGGAAGATCGGCTGTCGCCCACCACTAGTGTCCACGGCGTTCTGATCGACGTGCTCGGCATCGGCATTTTGCTGACCGGAAAATCGGGCATCGGCAAAAGTGAAGCCGCGCTCGATCTCATTTTGCGCGGTCATCGGTTAGTAGCCGACGACATCGTCGAAATCCGCAAACGACCGCCCGACATCATCTATGGCGCCGGCTCCGAAATCATCAAGCACCATATGGAGATCCGCGGCCTAGGTATCATCAACATCAAGGATCTATTCGGTATTTCCTCGGTCCGCGATGCCAAGAAGATCGAGCTCATGGTGGAGCTTGTGGATTGGAACGAAGAGGAGGAGTACGATCGTTTAGGTGTGGAGGAGCTCCACCACTCGATCTTGGACGTGGCGGTTCCGATGTTGCGAGTACCGATTCGACCGGGCCGTAACATCTCGTCGATCATCGAGGTTGCCGCGCGCAACGTGCTGCTAAAATTTCAGGGCAAGCATTCGGCGCGGGAGTTTCAGGAGCGGATCAATCGGGCGCTGCTCGAGGCGGGCGAGGCGGAACACAAGGTTATTGTCGACGAGGTGGAGTAGTTGAGAATCGTCATCGTCACCGGCGTGTCGGGAGCAGGAAAGTCGACGGCGCTGCGCGCGCTCGAAGACACCGGCTTCTATTGTGTCGACAACTTGCCGCTGCCGCTGCTCGGACGATTCATCGAGCTTCTCGTCGAGCATTCGCACGGAAGCCCCGGCCATCGCAAAGATCAGGAGTGGTCGCAGGCGGCGCTGGTAGTCGACGCGCGCGAGGGCGATTTTCTCACCGGTTATCGTCAAGCGTTCGATGCCGTTCGGGCTAAGGGACATCAGCTCGAGGTGCTCTTTTTAGACGCGCTCGATGACACGCTCGTTCGTCGCTATTCGGAGACGCGCCGTCGCCATCCACTGTCGGGCGACGATCTGCGCGAAGGCATCGCGGCGGAACGAACCATTTTGCGCAGGCTGCGCGAAGATGCGCAAGCGGTGGTCGACACCGGCAACTT
Organism: Myxococcales bacterium; assembly: GCA_003153195.1. GTDB lineage: Bacteria > Myxococcota_A > Polyangia > Palsa-1104 > Palsa-1104 > PALSA-1153. Next base: position 2,475 of record PLXG01000210.1, on the reverse strand, counting down.
GAACGTCCATCAACTCAAGGGCGTCATTCAAGAGCGCTATCGCCAGACTGCGGAAGAGCTGGCCGTAACGCTGCTCTCGTTTGGTTTCAAGCACGGACTTCCGGCGGAAGCCGACTTGGTTTTGGACGTACGATTTCTGCCGAACCCGTACTTCGTGGAAGCGCTCTCTGCCTTGACGGGAGAGGACCCGATCGTGTCGGGCTTCGTTCTCGACAACGCCGACGCGCGCGAATTTCTCGATCGCACCGAAGGACTGCTTACATTCATGTTGCCGAGGGCGGAGCGTGAAGGGAAAGCCTACCTGACGGTGGCGGTGGGCTGCACCGGCGGACGCCATCGTTCCGTCGCGGTGGTGCAAGAGCTGGCGCGTCGCATGCCGGCCAAGCATCCACTGACGGTTCGGCATCGCGACCTGGCGAGAGGGAAAGAGTAATGGGCGAAGTCTCAAAGACCGGCGTCGTGGTCGTGACCCACGGAGATGCAGCCATCGATATGGTGGCTGCAGCCGAGCGCATGGTCGGTCGGCTCGACGTGCAAGTGGTCGCCGTGCAAGCGGGCGAAGAGCGCAAAGCCATCGAGGAGCGTCTCTCCGTCGCCTGCAAAAAATTGTCGACGGAAGATGTGCTCTTCCTAGTCGATTTGGAAGGATCGACGCCGTTCAATCTCTGCTGCAGTCATTGCGCAGGAACGAGCGTAGTTCTTTCCGGGATGAACTTACCGATGCTGTTCAAGCTAGCGACCGCCGACCGAATGCACGGTGCGGCCACGCTAGCCGAAGAGCTCAAGGCCACCGCGATGAAGAGCATTCACATTCGCTCCTCCGGCCACTGATTACCGAATCGAGACTGAGCCAAACCGAATGATGACAGAACAGAAATTACAGATCGAAAACGAGTTGGGAATGCATGCTCGCGCGGCCACCAAGTTCGTGCAGACCGCGAATAAGTTTCAGTGCACCGTGACTATCTCCAAAGATGGTCAAGAGGTGAACGGCAAGAGCATCATGGGTGTGCTCATGCTGGTGGCTTCGAAGGGATCGTGGATCACCGTTCGCTGCGAAGGCGACGACTCGGAAGGCGCACTGGTCGCGCTCGCCAAGTTGGTGAAGGACAAGTTCGGGGAGGACTGACGCTTGGCCGGCTGGATAATTGGCACAGGTGCCGACGCGCCCGCGTCGAAACACGGCCTGGCGGCTTCGCCTGGAATCGCGGTGGGCCGTGCCTTCGTCATCGATCGGCGGCGCGTCAAGACGCCCAAGCGGCATATCACCGACGATGAGATTGGATTCGAGATCGCGCGCTTCGACGCTGCGCTGAGAGCGTCCGACGAGCAGCTCGAGCGCATCAAGACCAAGCTGTCGGAGCAAAAAGGTGAAGATCACTTTCTCATTCTCGAAGCGCATCAGCTGATCTTGCGCGACGAGCACCTAGTCAATCCGACTAGGCGGCGCATTCGCGAAGAGAAGGTCAACGCCGAGTGGTCGCTGCGCAAGACGGTCGAAGAGATCAAGAGCGTCTTCGATGCGATCGAAGAAGATTATTTTCGCGAGCGACGCAGCGACGTCGATTTCGTCGGCGATCGAATCCTGCGCAACCTACTGGGAATGGATCTCGGCACGACCATGCCGCCGCCGGGCGCCATCATCGTGGCGCACGATCTGTCGCCGGCCGACACCGCCAACTTGCATCGCGCCGACTGCGGGGCGTTTGCCACTGACGTAGGCGGGCGAACCTCGCACAGCGCGATCTTGGCGCGCGCGTTCGACATTCCATCGGTGGTCGGGCTCGACGACATCACCGAGCACATCGGCAACGGCGACATGATGATCGTCGACGGACTGCGCGGCGAAGTGATCATTCGTCCGACGCCGGCGCAGTGCGAAGAGTATCGGCGGCGCGCGAGCAGGCACACCTCGTTCGTGCGCGAGCTCATGTCGAACCGCGACCTACCCGCAGAAACGCTCGACGGCGCGCGGGTGCGTCTCTACGCCAACGTGGAGATCACCGAAGAAGTTCCCGGCGCGATCGATCACGGCGCCGAAGGCATCGGACTCTATCGAACCGAATTTTTGTACCTCGACCGCGCCGATCTCCCGCGCGAAGAGGAGCATTTCATGCACGCGCGTGGCGTGCTTCGTCGGCTGCATCCCTATCCGGCGACCTTTCGCACGTTCGATCTCGGCGGCGACAAGGTTACGCCGCTCATGGGACTTGGGGACGAAGCCAACCCGGCGCTGGGATTGCGCTCGATTCGGCTCTGCTTGCGTGAGCGCGGACTGTTCAAATCGCAGCTGCGCGGTCTTTTGCGCGCTTCGGTTCACGGGCGAATGCGAATCATGTTTCCCATGATCTCCGGCGTGGGCGAATTGCGCGAAGCCAAAGCGGTGCTAAATGAAGTGAAGGCCGAGCTCGACGTCGAAGGCGTTCCGTATGATCGCGAGCTCCCGGTCGGCATCATGGTGGAGATGCCCTCGGC
>PLXG01000272.1 GCA_003153195.1 Myxococcales bacterium | reverse complement strand
GGTATCGAAAGCGCTGACCTATGGCGCACGCCAAGCGAGCGCTAGCGGCGAGCTCAGCCAGAAGAAACGCGCAAAAGACTTGCTGTACCTCCGCGATCTTGTGTTCGCGGGCGGCACAGTGCTGAAGCAGGTGGCAGCAGATATCACGGACATCGCGAAGGATGCGCGCTGGCATGGATCACTCGAAGACGCGATTTCGATGTTGACTCCAGTCGCCGAATCCGGGGCGAGCGAGGAGGTTACGAGGGCCGGGCTCGAACTTGCGACTCGCGACAGCTTGCCTGGGCTCGCAGCAGTCGCCGAAATACGGAGTGCGGCGCGCGAGTTGCGACAAGTCGTCGTCGATGTGCGGCGCGAATGCTGACATCGAAAGAGGGTTCTTCAACGCAATCAAGTCGGAGTCTACAGCACGCGCCAACGCCTGCGTGGAATCCACCGCCGTCGCGTGCCTCGACCGGTTTGCGGCGCGCTTCAACCTAGGAACGATTGTCTCAGGGGAGCCCGCACGAAACAGTTGAATTAGAATTAAGCGCCGGACTCAGTTGCACGGCGGAGTTGGATCGGTGCCTTTCCGTGCGTCGGAAGCAGCGCACCAATCTCCGGCCACGCCGTCCGAATCAATTCTAGGTGGTAGCAGATCCGAGACGACACGGCGAGCCGACTTCCGGGCGGGATCTCCGTAAAGATTGCGACGAGCCGAGCCTCGATCAGAGCCGCGAGGTTATCCAGTCCGCGAATTGACCATACTCCGCTTCCACTCATTCCTCGCGGGCTCGGCATCGCACGCAGCCCTGTGCTCGAGACCATGTGCTTTGCGTCGAGGTCGAAGACCACATGTAGGTCTCGGTGAACCCCGACGCGCCCTGCGTCCGCATCCGTGCCGGACGGCACCAGAATCTTAAGCCGCTCACCGCCGACCCGAAGCTGTTCTATGTGCACCTCTGTTTTCGTCTCTGGGTACCCATACAGTAGGTAGTGCGCAGCTGGGTTCATCCATTCGCGAACGTCGATCTGAGACAGCTCAAGGAACTGGATGCCTGGCGGCGTACCGATGTCATTCGTGATCTTCAGGACGGCTGCGTCAATTCTGTCTTCCTCACGCCCGCAACCCGATGGCGGATTGGTTCTCTCGGCAGCGACTGCCAATGGAACCATGAGACCCTGACCGCCGGCATAGATCGACGCGCCGTCGAACCAGTCCAGCACATGGGCCGCAGTGAACACGAAGCGAACGCCGCTGACGGAAACGAACACACCAGCGCCAACATGCTCGGGTCGNNTTACTGCGCGGTGCGCGAGTGCAGCGACCGAACTGATGCGCCGGTGCGCCTCCTCGAACTCACTTGCCCGTTCCGGTGTCCAGTCGAACCGAGGCCGCCGCATCATTGTGCTGGGAGATCGCCGGGCAACTCGGTCCGCTTGGCCGGACGGTGATTCTTGAGACCAATCGGCGAAAGATCCAGTCCGACGCTGGGCAATGCGGCCTGAAGCGTCAACTTTAGCGACGTCAAGCCAAGCTCGTCACGAAGGAGGTCTACGTACATGTACTCGAGATAGCGCGCGACATGCGTGGTGAGGTGGGCGGGCACTCCCTTGTGGATGAAGTCGTGCCGCCATTTGGCGACCACTCCGAATCCAGTATCCCTGTCAACTTGATCTACGCTCTTGAAATCAAGCGCGCGCATCAGGCGAGAGCGGATAGTGTTCGCCTTGCCGTTGCAGAGCAGTTCATAGGCGGTCCATAAGTAGAAGAACTCCTCGTTATCTCGCGAAGCCCGCTCAACGAACTCTAGTGAACGGAAGAGTCGATTGCGTCGTTCAATCGGCAGTGCGGCGATCGGAGTCTGGAGCTCCGCGATCGCTTCCCACAGTCGAGGATGTCTTGCGGGTCCGTCTGCCGCGTCCGGAGTACGAATCGAGAGCGAACCGACGGAAATCTTACCCGACTTTGCGCCGACCTCACCATCGAAGACCACATCTCGAAATGTGTTGCGGCCCAAGTGCACTTGAATGATCGCGGACGCGCGGTCGATTGTGGCGCGCGCCTCCCCGCCAAACGTTGTGCCATTCTCTTTCCGCAGCGGCGTCGCGAAGAACCAGACAGGAAGTTTAGGAAGCGGTACTTCGTAGACATGCGTGTTCACTATGGTCGTGCCGTCGTTTGCAGCGTAGGCTACGAAATGAAAGACTGGCAGCTTGAAATCGTCGAGCGTTCCAAAGGCAAGAGCCAGCTTTTCACCTGCGAAGACGTCGAATCGCCGCGCCAAGGCAAGTTCCTGAAGTCCCGCTGGCGGGAGTCCAATGGGTGTCACAATGCGCATCCAGAACGACTCGGCTTCGCGGTCCACAAACCAACTGTCTGGCGCCAGCGACGCGAACGACGTCGGCGATCCGAGCGGTGGCGGGTTGGTCACGACGCTGCGGTCAACATGGCCTTCGGCTTCGTAAGCCAAGCGAGGCTCTTCGGATCGGAGTAATGCTCAATGATCTCTATAGCGAGTCGGGGCCCGTCGAGCAGATCAGCAGAGAGCAGTCGATAGTAGAGTGTCTTGTTATCCCTCGCGCCGCGAACATACTGGTCCAGACTCTTCAGATGAATTGTTGAATCTCGAAGGTCCTTCAGCTCCAACAGCCGTGCCCAGAGCGCAGTTCCTTTGACTGTCTTGAGTTTGGCGATGTCGGGAAGGATCGCGCCGACCTTCTCTTCAGTCGAACACCGACGCTCAACTTCTTCCGCCGACCACTGCTCAGTCTTGCCCCTTCGGTATATTGAGAAGCGCGCGACGCGCGCCTCCGCGATTAGGTGATTCGAGAACGCCTCGAGACTTTGGTAGCTGAAGGTGACAGCAACCATGCTTTGCTGGAAGCAACGGTATAGGTCATCAAGCTGCGGTACCTCGAGCCATGCCTCGCCGGTTGGTCGCTTGGTTGGGATGAGTGCGGCGCGAGATTCCGTCGCCGATCGTGCTGCCGCGATCGCGATCTCAAGCGCAAGAGAAATCGGGCTCGGAGTGATGAAGGAAAATGGGCCATGCACAGACGCATCCACCTTTGTGCAGACGTATATCTGATCGCCTGCCTTCGCGATCCCGGCATCCGCTGCCACAGTCGCGGCCTTCCACACTCTCCAATCAACCACGTCGGTGTTTGTCATTCACAGTGAGGGCGATCTGCCCCGGGCTCTGAGTCTGTTCTCTCATTTAGAGTGTTCGCTCGAATCGCCCCGACCACTTGGGCAAAGTCCGGTGGTTGGTCAGGCGAGTGCGTCACCACCTAGTTCCCAACGCGGCCCTCATGGTGCATTTGAAGAGATCCGCCCACGTGAGCCAACCCATCCGCGCCGCGACCAGCTCGACGGGCGGATGGACAACTCCTTCCAGCGCTTCCGTGAGCGGACGCAAGCTGTTGTTGCGGCCAGCCTTGTAGTACTGAAAAAGCCAAGCGCTGCGCCACTTGTCTTTATAGCCGCCACCGGCCGGCGTCACAGCCTCTTCTTTTGACTTCCGTTCGAACATCATCTCGGCAGGGGCAAGATCGAGGAAAACAAAGAAGAAGTCGCGTTCGCCCGCTTGGGCCGAGTCAATCCCGACGCGCAACTTTCTCGCGATCTGGTCATGTGGTTTTTCAGGAGGCGCCGCTGGACTAACAGCGGAGTAAAGTTTGGCCTCGAAAAACACCAGAACACCAGGAGCTTCGACACTAGCGTCAACCTCGGTCGATTCCCGCGTCGAGATGCCCGTGTATTGCTTGCCAATATGAATACTGATGTCGTCGTTGCTGATGCCCCGCGATCGAAATGAGAGCGGGCTGCTTCCCTCAAATGCGTCGTCGAGTACTTCGTCCAAAGCCGCCGCTTTGTCGAGCGATGGTAAGCTCGCGAGAACATCAAAACACGACCACGTCAGCGCGTCTTCGCTGTTCGAACTGACCGCGTTCCTCAACTTGTGCTTCATCCCTTTGTAATCCTGCTGTAGAAACGAGGCGAGGGCGTCCTCGCGTCCGGGGAGAATCACATGGTTGCGCTGATATTTTTTATAGATCATCTGATTTCCTTATCGGAGAATGCGCCCTCTGTAAGAAACGGCGCGAATCGATCAAAGTGATTCACGATAGGAATGCGTATGACCGGCGGCTTCGGATAGAATCGCTCGCGCATGAAGTGGCCCTCGGGAAGCGGATCCGATTGTCTTTGGCCAAAGCCGTAGTAAATGCGGCGCTTGCCGTCAACAAGAAACTCAAGTTCGGTGAACGATCCTAGAGCCCAGAATCCGACGCGATTCTGAATGAGGGTGGCTCGGAGCCAGTTACCAGCACTGGCGAACAACGGTTTCTTGATGCCGGCGGACCGCAGCTCCGCGATCGCCTCCGGGACCCTCGCATTGTTAAAAAACGCAATGCTGATCTCACCCTTCGAATACAACTCAACGATGAGGGCGTGAATGCCCCAGGCGTCATCGAGAGTCGGCAGTTTCAGTTTCATTCGAATGCGATGACCTAACGATGATTGGACAGCGCGATCTGAGACGTGGCGAAAAAACGTTTCGCGCGCTGTCAGACGCTTCCCAACGCTGCCTTTCGCGGGTCTAGGTAGCAAGTCATCCCACCAACCGGTTTTTGAGCCGGCGACCGCTCCTACCTGATCGCGAGGAAATCGCGGCGTCCTACGATGAGTAGGACAACGATCAGGTTAGGATGCGCGGAGTTCAACGGCGCTAAGTCCACTGGGCCTTAGTCCTGCTGTGCTAGAATCTCGGAGACGTGGAGATCACGCGAACCGGTCGAGTCGCTCATGCTCAGCCGAGTCAGCCTGAGAGACGCGGAATCCTCGTGACCGAACGAAGTATTCGTCGCGTGAGAGCGGAACCAATCGGCCGTGTGTCAGACCGTGGGACCCAGTGGACAATTGGGTCCGATTCTGCCAAAAGACGCGTTCAAGAACTGATCGTCCTCGATACGGCAATGCGAGAGCCACAGGTCGGGATTGAACCGACGACCGCT
>PLXG01000039.1 GCA_003153195.1 Myxococcales bacterium | reverse complement strand
CAACAGCTGTGGTCGGGCGAGCAGCGCGCGCGCCAGCGCTACGCGTCGCTTTTCTCCACCGGAGAGCGGACCAATCTTGGCTTCCATCGGCGGCAGATCGAGCGAGAAGGCCAGGCCGCGAATTTCGTGGTCCTGATCCCAACCGCCCAGATCTTCGATCTTCTGATGCAATGCGCTCTGTTCGTGCAGCGCAACTTCGAGTTGCCCCGGGCTCATCTTGCCTTCGCTGATGCGCGCTTCGAGCGCCTGCACCGCCTCGATCGCGTTGGCCTGTGCGCGCAGACCATTTCGCAAGGTATCGAACACGGTCCAGCTGGGATCGAGCACCGGCTCTTGCGCCAGATATTCGATGGTGAGGTCGCGCTTGCGGGTGATCAATCCCGCGTCCGGCGCATCGTCGACGCGAGACGCGGTGGGCGAATCTTTGGCACCGGCCACCAGCATCTTGAGCAGCGTCGATTTTCCGGCGCCGTTCAGTCCCACCAGCCCGATTCGATCGTGCGCATGAACCGCGAACGAGGCTTGCTTGAGAACGACGCGGTTTCCGAAGCTCTTGTCGACGTTTTGGACGGTGACGATGGCGGTCGCGCTAGCCACGGCGGGTCGGTTTGTGCGGCGCGGGCCGACGGTAGGAGGCATGAGGGCGCGGCGTGTCCGAGGTTTTGGCGCCGGCGCCCGGACGGAAGGTCTTGGCCTCGAACGAACGCGCCGGCAGCGCCTCGGTCGAACGTTGAATGGTCACGTGCGGCGCGCGCGGATCTTTTTCCGCCGCGTTGGCCGAGAACTCGGCGGCGGCCGCTGCGGCGATCTCGAAGAAGGTTCGATCGCGCACGATTCGAATCGCGCCCACTTCGCGACGAGTGATGGCTCCGCGACGACAAACTAGCGGTAAGATCCAGTTGGCTTGCGCCTGATCTTTGGCGCCTAAGTTCACTTCGAACAGCACGGTGTCGCCAAACGCGTCGCGCTTGCCTCCCGCGCTCGGTTTCGCGCCTGCGCCCGGTTTTGCGCCTGCACCGTCGAGGCGCGGATTCTCATATTTGGCACCATGGCCACTCGGCGCACCTTTGCGTCCAGCTGCGCCAAACGACGGACGATCTTGGTTCAGCTTGATAGGCGTCAGCGTCTCGCCGCCCGGCCACTTGGTCAGCTCGCGATCGAGCAGAGCACCGATGATCGCCGGTGCGTCGCCATTTTCTAGAATCTGCGCGGTCAGTAGCGCAGTCTCTTTGCTGATGGCGCCTTCCGACGCGGTCATCACTTCGCGCCGCAAACGATCGCGATCTTGCGCGGCGATCGATTCCTTGTTCGGTACGTCGGTCCACGGCAATCGAAGATGCGCTTCGGAGAAAAGTCGTTCGGCGCGTCGACGGCTGCCCACTTCGACGATGAAAACGTTGACGCCTTTTTTTCCGGCGCGTCCGGTTCGTCCCGAGCGATGGGTGAGCGACTCCGCATTTTCCGGCAGGTCGATGTGCACCACCATATGAATGTCGGGCACGTCGAGTCCGCGGGCCGCGACGTTGGTGGCGACCAGCAATCGCACGCGTCCTTGGCGAAGTGCTTCGAGCGCACGATCACGCTCGGACTGCGCGCGATCTCCCGAGATGGCGGCAGCAGCGAATCCCCGCGTGATGAGCTCACGATGAATCACAGCGACGTTTTCGCGGGTGCGACAGAAAACCAGCGCGCGCTGATCGTCCGACATGCGCAGCACGTTCACCAGCGCCGCGATGCGCTCGCCGTTGGCGCACAGATGGGCCACGTGCTGAATGTCCTCGTGTTGCGCTGCCGAGCTGCTGCCGCTCGAGAGACGCAACGCATCTTTTTGATATTTCTGCGCCAGCGAGCGAATCGCCGACGGGAGAGTTGCCGAAAACATGAGCGTCTTGCGCTTTTCCGGCGCGACCTTGAGCAGCTTCTCCAGATCTTCGCGAAAGCCCATGTCGAGCATTTCGTCGGCTTCGTCGAGCACCACCACTTGAAGCTGCGAAAGATCGAGGCTCTTGCGCTCGACCAGATCGACCAAGCGACCGGGCGTGCCGACCACGATGTCGACGCCACGCTTGAGCGCACGCGCATCGAGGCGAATGTCGGTGCCGCCGGTGAACCCGGTCACTCGGGCACCCGAATTAGAGAACAGCCACGCCAATTCTCGTTGAACTTGAGCCGCGAGCTCTCGCGTCGGCGCGATCACCAGCGCACGCGGATGTGGCGCCGGCTTCAGTTTCTCTTCTTCACCAAGAAGAGTGCGTCCGACCACCAATCCGAAGGCGACCGTTTTGCCCGATCCCGTTTGCGATGAAACCAGGAGATCGCGATCGGGCGCTTCGAGCACCTCAGCTTGAACAGGCGTGGGTTTTTCATATCCGTGTTCAGCGAGCGAACGCGAAAGCGAAGGATGTGCAGAAAGACTGTCGAAGACCGATTCCGAAGAAGTCACGGCGAACTGATAGCATGTATTGGGCGAGATCGCGCGTCCGTCGACAGTCGCCGCTGCGATGACTTAACTAGAAGTAATTACGAATGTTTCTTTGATGGTTTCGACGACCATTGTAACCAACGTGTGGTAGATCGCGTCGCCTTCTTCGGCCGTGGCCTGTGCCGGCGTTCCGAAATAGGCCTGATCCGCGCCGGCCGCGACGAACGTTTTGATGCCGCTCTTCATGGCCACGGCGAGATCGATCGGCTTCGGCGCGAGCTGAGCGCGGATCGAATCGCGCACCAGATCGGGCCGCGCGGCCAGAAGCAGCGAAGTCTCGTACTGCCCGGCGTGACAGGCGCCGCGTTTGTATTCTTCGGTCAAGGTTCGCGCCCATCGCCGTACCGTCTGATCGGGAAACGCGATTTTCCGACCGGTGCGCGCTTCGACCGCGGCGGCTGCCGCGTTGAGCGACTCGACGTGCGCCGGCTCAAGGTGATTGTTGACCAGACAAATTTGTTCGAAGCCCTGCTTCATGAGCGAGACGCAGGCGTCGGCCAAGACTTGCACCGCGGCGGAATTGGAAATCGACACGGTCCCGGAAAACTCGGAGGCGTACTCGGCCACCGAATAGCTGATCGAAGGCGCGATGATCACGCGCGCGCCGGACTGTTCGATCACCCGCGCCGCGCGTCGCGCCAGCTCTTCGGACAGATAGACGTCGGTTCCGAGAGGGAGATGCGGACCGTGCGCTTCAGTGGCGCCGATCGGGATCAGCACCAGTGCGCCTGCGCGCTGTTCGTCGCGCGCCTCGGGCCAGGTCAGCTCGGCGAGCAGCTTCACTTACGCAACTCTCGACGCAAAACTTTGCCGCGATCTGAACGAGGAAGTGCGGAGACGAACTCGATGCGGCGCGGCGCCTTATAGTGCACCAGCGTGCGCTTGGAATGGGTGATGAGCTCGTCCGCCAATTTGTCGGACGGCACGGCATCGCGCACCACCACGTAGGCCATCACCTTGACCAGCTGATCTTCGTCTTCGTAGCCGATCACTACCGTCTCGAGCACGTTCGGATGTTTGAGCAGGCAGCCCTCGACCTCGAGCGGCGAGACGAAGATCCCGCCCACCTTCAGCATGTCGTCGGCGCGGCCGGCGTAATAGAAGAAACCTCCGGCGTCACGGCGAAATAGATCGCCCGAAACGACCCAATCGCCGCGCAACACTTCTTTCGATTTTTCGTGCGCCTGAAAATAGCAGAGCGCGGCCGAGTCGCCTTTGACCCAGAGCGTGCCGATCTCGCCGTCCTTCACGTCGTTGCCATCGGGGCCGACCACTCGCGCCTCGTAACCCGGAACCAACTTTCCCAGTGAGCCGGCGCGCACCTGACCGAAGCGGTTCGAAATGTAGATGTGAAAAAGCTCGGCGGAACCGATGCCGTCGAGAATTTCGACGTCGAAGAGCTTTTTCCAGCGCAGATAGAGCTCTTCCGGCAGTGCTTCGCCTGCCGAGATCACCACGCGCATCGCCTGGAGCGGCTTGGGCGAGTCATGGGCGCACATCTTGTTGATCAGGGTGGGCACCGAGGTGAGCACGGTGGCCGAATGTTTTGCCGAAAGCTCGAAGATCTTTTCCGGCGTGGCGCGATCGCGAAACAGCACGGTGGTGGCGCCCACCGCGAAGGGAAACATGAGATTGGTTCCCGTTGCGTAGCCGAAGAAGAGCTTGGGCACGCCCAGCGTCACGTCGCTCTTGGCCATCATCAACACCTGCTTGGCGTAGCACTCGGTGTTGTAGGGAAAGTCGTGGTGAAAGTGGACCGCTGCCTTGGGCTTTCCCGTCGAACCAGAGGTGAAGAGCCAAACCGCGAAGTCGTCTTTCGACGTCGGGTAGTTGCGAAAAACGGCGGAAGCGTCGCCGATCGATTCTTGCCAACCGTTCGGGCGAATGGAGATCACACCGCGCAAAAGCTCCGCCGCTTTGATCTGCGACTGAATGCGATCGGTAAGTGTGTGATCAGCCACCAGGGCACGGGCGCGAGTGTATTGAAGATAGTAGTCGTAATCTGCGTCGGGAAGCTCGGGGTTCACCATGGTGACCACCGAGCCGAGCTTGAGCACGCCAAAAAAAGTGGCCACGAACTCGATCGAGTCGAAGAGGCCGATGAGCACCCGATCTTCCGGTCCGATTCCGCGCGCCTTGAGCGCGTTGGCCATCTGGTTGGCGAGCGCCTGCACCTGCCTGTAGGTGTACGCGCCGCTGTCATCGATGACCGCGATCTTGTCGCCCAGACCCTCCTCGATGCGGCGATCGAGAAAGTAGTCGGACATGTTGAGCTGATCGGGAAATTCGAGCGCCATTTGCGCCGAAAATTATCACGTCCGCGTCGCTACTACCAGCTGCCGCTGGCGCCGCCACCGCCGAACGAACCGCCGCCGCCAGAGAAGCTGGAGCCGGAGCTCGAGCCCGAACCGAAGCTCGAGCCCGAAAGCCAGCCGCCTCCACCGACCATGAACCCGGAGCTGCGCTCTTTACTTTTCTTATCCAGCCACGCGCGAAACCTTTGGTACGGCCCCTCGGGAAGAATGCCGAGGAATCCCATGATGGTGGCGACGCCGGCCGCACCGCCCGAAAGTCCGCCGATCGATCGCCAAGTGATGTACAGCGACGCCACGCCGCCCACTCCAATCGCCGATGCGATCAAAATGAGTCGCCGTGTGGGCGAACGATCGCGGCCACGAATGGCGTCGGCCACGAGAACTCCCACCACCAGGGCCGGAACAACGATTTGAAACACCAACATAGCGACGAGCATCAGCGCCACCGCGGCAACTTCGATGATGAAGAGCGCGATGAGCAGCAAGAACCAGGGCTGATAGTGCTCGACGGTCGCCCACGCGCCGTCCGGAACGATTGGTCCGAGCAGATGATGAATCGAGCTCGAGGTCATGAAGTTAGTTCGGTCGTCGAGCGAGATCCATTTCGGCCCGATCAGCACGGTCGCGAACGTCGCGATTGCGAACACGCCGGCAATCCCGCGCAACCAAGAGCCGCCACTCTTCTTCAGATATCCACCGAGTCCCAACATTCGAATCGAGCGGACCGTAGAGATGGCCGCGCTTCCGATGAAGAAAATTGGCACGCCGACGAAGACGACAGCAAAAATCGCGAGCAGGAGGTAGACCCAGACCGGCGCATGCGCCCAAACCGATGGAAGCTGTCCGCCATTCGCTACCAGCGCGATGGCATCGATCCCGGCGTTCAATCCGCCGGCGTAGTCCTGGGAGCGAAAACGCGGCGCGATCTTTTCGCGAATGATGCGAGAGGAGATGGCATCGGTGAGCTTGTCTTCCAGTCCGTATCCAACTTCGATTCGAATTTTGTGCTCAGCCAAAAATGCGGTGACCAGCACGCCGTCGTCCGACTTTCGTCCTCCGATCTTCCACTTTTCGGCCAAACGAATGGAGAAGTCTTCCAGGCTCTCCTCGTCGAGCGACGCGAATAGCGCGAAGGCAATTTGCCGCGTGGTGCCCTGTTCCAGGGCGTGCAGCTTGGTTTCGATCTGATCGCGATCGGCAATCGAAAGAACCTGTGCGAAGTCGCTGATCCGTCCGCTCGGCGCGTCCGGAATTTCGAGCGCGTTCGCGGAAGAGAGCAGCACCATCGCCATCAGGCCGACCAGAACCGCTCGTTTCATTTTGACTTCCACCTCGGCGCGGTGAGCCGCCGCCTTCCAGTTCGATCGAGAACCACATCGGGCTCGTCGAGACCGACCCGATCCCAGAGCTGACAGGTCACCTCTTTGTGTCTCTGATCGAGCGCTTCGCAGTAGTTGGTGAAAGTGCACTGCCGAATTTCCGCGCCGCGACCGAGACGAATCTTCTCGAACCAATCGGGATCGGCCAGCGATTGTCGAGCGGAGGCGACGATGTCCGCTTCGCCGCGTGCCAAAATTCCTTCGGCCTGATCGAAGTTGAAGATTCCGCCGGCGGTAACGACCGGAGTATGAAAGCCGGCACCATTCACCGCGCGCTTGATCTTGCCGGAGAGCGCGACGTTGCGTCCGAACGGTCCGCGCGTATCCGAGATCACCGTCGGCATGCACTCATAACCGCTCGGTCCGGTGTAGGGGTAGATTGCTTCGCCCACTTTCGGTGCCATCGCGTCTTCGAACTTGCCGCCTTTGGAGAGCGACAGAAAATCGACGCCCGCGCGCGCGAACTCGATGCCGAAATAGGCGGCGTCATCGACCTCACTTCCGCCCTCGATGACTTCGTCGCTCAGATAGCGCAGTCCGAGCACTCGATCGCGCGGAGTCTTCGCGCGCACGGCGGCGATGACCTCGAGTGGCAAGCGTACCCGATGCTCACGCGCTCCGCCGTAGCCGTCGTTACGATCGTTCAGTCGCGAGAGAAACGACGCCATGGTGTAGGCGTGCGCGAAGTGAAGCTCGACGCCATCGAAGCCGGCTTGGTAGGTGCGCGCGGCGGCGTCCGCGAAGAGCTTCGGCAAAGTCTCGGGCAACGCACGAATGTGCGACAGACCTAAATCGGTCACGCGTTCGCGATGTCCGCGTTCGAGCGATTCAAGCTCGCGAGCAGTGAGCACTTCACGCAATCGTTCTTCCGACAGCGCCATCAAGGCCGCGCGAACTTCTGTTTCGGCCGCATTGGCCAGATTCAGTGCTTCGCGATGCGCCGGTGTGATCGCCAAGAAGCGCTCGAAATATTTTGGTCGCTCGGGTCGCCGTTTGATGGAGAGAAAATCGATGCACTGAAGAAGCAAAAGTGTCTCACCACCAGACGCTTTGCGCACCGTCTCCACCAAGCGCGAAAGTCCAGGGATGAATCGATCGTGACCGACCCGCAAGAGAGGACCCGAGGGGACGTCGCGAATTCCGGTGGCCTCGACGACCAGGACGCCCGGCTTTCCTTGGGCGAATCGTTCGTACCAAGCGAGCACTGCTTCCGTGACCTCACCATCGTCGGTGGCGCGCCACGGAACCATGGCCGGCACCCAAGTGCGCGTGCGCGCGGTGCGCGGGCCGAGCGCGATCGGACTCAGCCAACGAGAGCTCGCTGCCTCACCCGCCGTCGGCCATTTCAAATCAGACGGTCTTACGTGTTTGATTCGTTCAGGTGGAGTCCACACGAGCGTTTAGGGGTATCCCTAATTTCTTCCCGTCGGCAAACGGGCTGCGGGACTCGTCGACTTCGTCATTCGTCGGTCAGTTACCACCGGTAGCTTCCCTCCTCATTCCTCGCGGCCGAGTCTCCTCGCTCCGTTTGCCTCGGTCCAGCAATTAGGGATACCCCTAACGGAGCAGCGCCCGGGCGATCAGCAGCTTTTGAATTTCGCTGGTGCCTTCGTAGATTCGCAGCGCGCGCACTTCACGGTAGAGTCGCTCGACCACCGCGCCGGAGACCACGCCCTGCCCGCCGTGCAGCTGAACCGCGCGATCGATGACTCGCTGCGCCGCCTCGGTGCCGTACAGTTTCGCCATCGAGATTTCGACCGAGCGTGAATTTCCACCCAAATCGGTTCGATGCGCCGCCGAGAGCACCAATAAATTTCCGGCGGTGACCTCCAGCGCCATCTCGGCGATCGCCAACTGCACCGCCTGAAACTCGGCCAGTGGTTGACCAAACTGTTTGCGCTTCTTTACGTGGACGCGTGCCTCTTCCAGCGCGCGTGCCGCCATGCCGATCGCCGCTGCTCCGACCGAAGTACGAAAAAATCCGAGGGTGCCGAGCGCGATGGAGGTGCCTTCGCCTTCGGCGCCAATGCGCGCCGATTCGGGCAGCTTACAGCCGGTGAGCTTCACGAAACCGATCGGATGCGGTGCGATCAGCTTGATCTTTTTGGTGGTGAGCCCGGGCGTGTCGCGCGGAACCAAAAATGCGCTCAATCCATTTTTGCGATCGTCGGACGTGCGCGCGAATACGACGTAGGTATCAGCGACGCCAGCGTTGGAAATGAAGCACTTGATGCCGTTCAAAAGGTAGTCGCTTCCCTTTTTCTCGGCCCGGGTGGAGATGCCATTCAGATCCGATCCGGCTTCGGGCTCGGTGATGGCAATGGCACAGATGTTGTCACCCGATGCCACCCGCGGAAGGAGCGCGCGTCTTTGCGCGTCGCTGCCGGCGAGTGTGACCGGATAGCTGCCCAGCCCCTGCATGGCGAACATGGTGTCGAGGAGACAAGACCGGTAGGCGAGCACCCCGCGCAAGACGATCAGATCGCGCAGCTCCACTTGCTCGCGCAGTCCACCGTACTTCGACGGCACACAGGCCTTGAGCAATTTTTCGCGGCCGAGTCGCTTCACCAACCGACGCGGGTCTTGATCTTCTTCCACGTTGGAGTGATCGACCCAGGCTTGCGCGCGTACGCGCAGATCGACGTGCCGCTCCTCGAGAAAGGGGCTGAACGACCGAATGGCGGCGGGATCTTTTTTCATCAACGGCCTTCGAAGCGCGGCGGCCGTTTGGCGATGAACGCCTCGTACGCTTCGCGGAAGTCGTGCGTGCCCATGCAGATCTGTTGCGCCTGCGCTTCCGCTTCGAGCGCTTCTTCGAGTGACATCGACGGCTCGCGGTTGAGCATCTCTTTGGTCATCCCGAGGGCGAAGCGCGGGCCGGTGCAAAGTTTTTCCGCCAGCGCTTGCGATTCGCTGAGCACGCGATCGGTCGGTATCACGCGATGGACCAATCCCATGCTCAGCGCATCGGCGGCCACAATCGGCTCGCCGAACATCAAGATTTCGGTGGCGCGTCCACGTCCGACGATTTGCGGAAGCAGCCACGCGGCGCCCATGTCGGCGCCAGCCAGGCCCACCTTCACGAACAGAAAAGCGATCTTCGATTGGTCCGACATCACGCGGAAATCGGAGGCGAGCGCGATCACCGCGCCGGCGCCGGCCGCGATTCCGTTCATCGCGGCGATCACCGGTTTTCGTACGGTGCGAATGGCGCCGATGAGCTCTCCGGTCATGCGCGTGAACGCCAAGAGCTCTGGACCCTTCATCGACAAAAGTGGACCGATGATGTCGTGCAAGCTGCCGCCGGAGCAAAAGCCCCGTCCTTGACCAGTGATGATGATGGCGTGCACGTCGCGCTCATGTTCCAGCGCGCGAAAGGTGTCGCGCAATTCGGCATAGACTTCGAAGGTGAGTGAGTTGAGCGTATCGGGGCGATCGAGGGTGATGGTGGCGATGCCTTTCGACGTCGCGTAGCGAAAACTTTTGGTCGCGATCATGGCAGCACCGCCATTCCTTCGATTTCTACTAGTGCGCCGTCTTCCAACAGATCGGCCACCTGTACCAGCGCCATGGCGGGATAGAATTTTCCGATGATGGATCGATAGTGCTCACCGATCTCTTTGGTCGCCGCGAGATATTGTTTTTTGTTGGTGACGTAGATTCGCAAGCTGATCAGATGCTCGGGACCACCGCCAGAAGCTTCGAGCGCGATCACCAAGTTGAGTAGCGCCTGGCGAAACTGCGCCGCGAATTCGGTGGATACCAGCTTGGCATTCACGTCCCAACCGATCTGTCCGGCGAGCGCGACCACTGTTCCTTCCGCGACTACCGCGTGCGAAAAGCCACGCGGTTTGGCCAGGTCCGCCGGATTTACGTGCTTCACTGTTTGCCCCGCAGTCGCGCTACTTCGCTCATGAATCGCTCGACCTCTTCGTCGGTGGAGTAGAAGTGTGGCGACACGCGAATGCCCGCCTGCGGCCGGTGATCGCACAAAAATCCGCTGGCGTTGAGCTGTTTGGCCACGTCACCGGCGCTATCGAAATCAAAGCAGATGGTGCCACCGCGCTTTTGCGGATCGCGCGGAGTGTTGACGCGATATCCGGCCGCGTCGCAGATCTGCAAGATACGCGAGGTCTGTCGTGTCGACTTGGCGCGAATATTCTCCACTCCGATTTCGCCGATGATCTCGGCGCCCGCGCGGGCTTGATACAGCGCTGCGATCGCCGGCGTGCCCGCCATGTACCGCCACGCACCTTCGGCATAATGTTGCTCGGGCATGGTGAACGCAAACGGCTTTTCGTGCCCGAACCAGCCAGTGTTGCGCGGCTTGAACTGGGAAATGCGATCTTTGCGAATGTAGAGATAGGCCGCGCCCGGTCCGCCGCACAGCCACTTCACCGAGCCGCCGCACGCAAAGTCGACGCCGAGCTTGACCACGTCGAACGGAA
>PLXG01000156.1 GCA_003153195.1 Myxococcales bacterium | reverse complement strand
CGCGAGCGCAAACAACAGAAGTTCAAATCTCAGGGTTCAGCTCAGAGATTCCTCGCTACCCACGCAGCCATCTACAACACCTTCAATACCCAGCCCCACTTAACCACCCGTCCCACCCTTCGCCTCCTCAGAGGCGGAGCGTTCAGGACGTGGCAGCTGGCGACCATTGCCGCCTGAGCTTCGCATCCCGCCCTGCACTATTGCGGTCTGCAAAAGTTGCCCTGACAGTTCCAACTCGACTTTAGATCGTCCCGGCTTAGTCGTCTTCTGCTCCATCGACGAAGCGTCCCGTTAGCTCAGCCCGCCATCTCACCGCGAAACTTGGGCGAATATTTTCAAAACGCTTTAGGTGCGCAGGTTCACAAAGTTCAACCCCGAGTTACTTAACATCGCTGGCATGTATCCCGCCACGGATAGACCGCCGCGATCAATCGCTCGGGCCCTGATAAACCTCGCCGAAACGCTGACCGACCGATATGGGCACCGACATGTTTGCCATTCTGTCCGTCCGTACACAGACGAGTGCCGGGCCGGGTGCAGCACGCGCCGCTGCGAGAGCAGGCTCCAGCTCTGACATCGACTCGACGAAAAATCCGGCGCAGCCAAGACCTTCGGCCATTTTGTCCCAGCGGATCGGACCCATTTCGGTGCCGAAGGTCTTTCCGTAGCGCATCTGCTCATTCGGGACCTCCATGGTCCATGAGCCTTCCGAGAACACAACGACCGTGACTTTGACCCCTTCGCGAACCGCCGACTGCAGTTCCATGCAGTGGAAGCCGGCAGCGCCGTCGCCGGAAACGCAAACGACGTCGCGTTCCGGGCTGCCAAGCTTTGCTCCAATCGAAGACGGTATACCGATGCCGAGCATGCCCAGTTCTAGAATGTTGAGATAGGAACGGGCACGGGTCGGAGGTAGCATGAAGTGTGCCCACAGGCTCGTGAAGCCGCCGTCCGCAACATAGATCGCCTCGCGTCCGAAGGTGCGGCCCACTGTCTGCATCACGAGCCCGGGGTGCAGGCCAGGACCGTTGTAGGCGTTGAGGCCCGCAAATTCCGTCTCGCGCCACACTGTTTCCGTCTTGCGATAGCGCGCGAGATCCGGGGCTGCGTTGGAGCGCGCTGAAAGATTCCCGAGTTCAGCCAGCAATCCCGCGATCGCGCTTGCGAGATCCGAGACAATGCCGAGCGTGAGGGGACGGGATACGCCGAGGTTGCGCGGGTCGATGTCGATCTGAATCAGCTTTTGGCGGCTGCTATCGCCCCAGTATTTGTTGTAGGGCGTGTCGAGATTTCCAAGTCGTGTTCCCAGGGCGAGGATGACGTCGGCTTCGCCGCGCGCCTCGTCTGCTCCAGCACCATAACCGTAAAGGTGATTCACATGATCCTGCGGTGCAGCGGAACGCCCCGCCATGCTTGTGATCACGCCGCAGCCAAGCTGCGCTGCAAGCGCGAGAACGGCCTCGCCGGCATTGCCGCGATCCACACCTGAGCCTATTGCGATGAGCGGACGCTTCGCTTCGCGCAGCAACTTCGCAGCGGCTGCGACTTGTGCGGCGCTAGCCATCGGGCCCATCGACCGATAGGCGGCCGGGTCGAGTATTGAGACTGAAGCCTCGTCGCCTTCGGCATACATAACCGGCATGGGGACTTCGAGTTGGACGGGTCCGGGTCGGCCGGACCACATCTCACGGAACGCCATGCGCGTTACTTCGGGAATGCGCTGCCACGAAAAGATCGGCGCACCCCATTTGACTGCAGGACGGAACACATCGAGTTGATCTTGTCCCTGAAAGGTGCTCGGCGCAGAGGGATAGACAACGTCAAGGCGATGCTGCGCAGTAATCGCGATCAGTGGCACGCCCTCGTGTCGGGCATTGATAACGCCGGGGATCAAATTGGCGGTGCCGGGTCCCGGGTTGGTGACCGTGGCTGCAACCTGGCCGGTCGTCTTATAGAGACCTTCGGCCATGTAAGCTGCGGCCGCCTCGTGCCTGACCGGAACGAAGCGCATGCCATTGCCTTCGAGTGCGGCAAGGAATGGATCAACCTCCGGTGACATCAGCCCAAAGACAAATCGCACCCCTTCACGTGCCAAACAACGCGCCAGCAACTCGCCGCCTGTCACTGTCATGATGCCATCTCCTGAACCGGCAAGCGTCTCATGCTCATCATCCAAAGCGGCAAAAGATCGAAGCCCACGTCTACGCCAACCCAAAAAAATAGACTGCGAGCACCCAACTTCCTTGATCTCGCTCAATCACGGCGGGAAGGAGCTGCGTTCCTGTTTATTCGGACGACGCGGTGGCTCAGGTCGGGTTGTCCGTATTGCCGATCATGAGCAAGAAAAATAAGTGGGTCGGTCGGTCCTTCTGCAATTGTCCATTCCGAAAACTATATCCGAGCGTATTGATGGTGAAGTCCGCCCAGAACGTCGGTCGCAATGATGGATCCGCGAGGCTGGATCGACCGACGGTTAGGCGAATCTTTGCCAAGGCTGAGGTGGGTCCGTGTGGCATTATAATAGTGTGAGTAGGTATCCAGGACGCGACGAAGATGAGCCTCGTCGCGCACGATCACGTGGTCGAGGCAGTCGCGTCGGATCGAACCGATGACGCGTTCGGCATAATCATTCTGCCAGGGTGAGCGAAACGACGTAGGTCGATTACGGATTCCCATCGCGTGGAGCCGGCGTTTGAATGTTTCGCCATAGGATCGGTCATTGTCGCGGATCAGATATTTTGGCGCGCTATCCCACGGAAACGCCTCGGTGATCTGCTGGCCAAGCCATTGCGCAGTCGGATTCGTCGTGACGCCAATCCAACAGATCTTTCTTCGGCCGACGCCGAGCACGATGAATGCAAACAAGCATTCGAATGTGAGGGTTGGAACCACTAGAAAGTCCACAGCTGCAATGCCATCCGCGTGATTGCGCAGGAAGGTCTTCCAGCCTTGAGAGGGTGGTTTGCGTCCTCGCAGCATGTACTTCGACACGGTCGATTGCGCGACATCGAATCCAAGTTTCAGTAGCTCACCGTGAATGCGCGGCGCACCCCAAAGCGCGTTCTCTTTCACACATCCGGCGTATGAGATCGCGTAGTTCCTGGTCGATCTTGGGCCGA
>PLXG01000241.1 GCA_003153195.1 Myxococcales bacterium | reverse complement strand
CGAACAGCTTCTATTTTTTTCAATCTGCCCAAAGGTCGCAGATTCTACGACGGTGCTCCTAACTAACTGAGAATAATATCGCGATCAGGTCGTATTTGTATTATCTATTACTAATAAAAACATACGTGTAGTTAAAATCACACGGCGATTTCTTGCGAACGAGGATGGTACTGTTGGGAGGCTTGCACCGCTCACTTCATTCGATTTCGGAGGCGCATGTATAGCTTAGTCGCCATTAGCTTGATGCTTTCGAACGTGGCTTTTGCTGAGCGCACGTCGGATTATTGCCAACATGCAGCGCTCGAAACCAAGACTGCGCCGGCCTCGGAATCGAATGCTACCGCGCAACTCGAGAGCTCGACTTTCACCTCGAGTCTGACGCTCTCGACGCAAGCGCTACCGAAGAAACGACCGCACGATTCGATCGGCCTGGTGCTCGGCTCAACCAGCCTTGCCACGCTTGCGCTCGGCGCGGGATTGCTCGGCGCGGTCGGCAACAACGTTGGCGGTGTCGACACCGCGCGACGTTCGGACGCGGAGCGAATTGCGGGATCGGTTCTACTCGGCGTCGGAGGCGCGCTGCTCGCCGGCGACATTGTTCACTTCGTAATCAAAGGGCGCAAATCGACCATGCCCGCGAAGATCAGCGTCGACCTTGGACGCGCAGCGGTGCTCGTGTTCGCTGGCCGCTTCGGCTGAGCGCAGCGCAGTTGCCCGCCGCCGCTCGTTTCAGTGTTGGTTTCCACAGACGCCGCTGTTGCAGGCGATCGCCGGATACAGTGCGGGACAGGCGCAGTTGATCGGACCGCACGCGAGCGCGCGATACTGATCAGACAGCAATTTGAGCATTGTCGTCGCTGAGACGGCGATGAACGCGCCGCACGCGGTCGAGAGTCCGCACGCGGTGGGCGAATAGGTACAGTCGCTGTCGTGCTGGCAACCTTGGTTGGAGTCGATCCACTGCTGAATGGCAGACGCTCGATCATTGCAGCTCGAAGATGGACCGCCGTCGGAGCCGGCGTCACTGCCGCCGTCGACTCCCGACGGGAGCGAAGTTCCGCCGCAACTGGCAACCAAAATCAAAATGGCGATCAGGCGTCCGCGCATGCCCAGACTATAGCGCAAAACTTGTGAGCTCGACCCGGTCGCCTTCAAGATGAGCCGGTGAGATCGCCGACGCGAAAAGCGCCCCTGCTTCTCCGGCTGTTCGCGGCCATCGCGCTCGGCGCCGTCGTCGGTCTGGTGGCCGGACCTCGCTGCGTTGGACTGGCGCGCGGAAGTGGGCTGTTCGTCAAGCTGCTCAAGCTGCTCGCGACGCCGCTTCTGTTCGCCGCCATTGTCGAAGCGGTGGCAGCAACGAGAATTCGCGTCAGAATGGGCGCGGCGCTTCTCGTCATTTCATTGGTGAACGCGCTCGTTGCCGCCGCGATTGCGCTCGGCACCGTACATCTGATTCCGGTGGGGCGCGTGGTCGACCTGGATGCGATTCGGCGCTTGTCAGGTTCGTTTTCGGAGCTGCCGTCCGATTCATTTTGGCTGACAATATTCGACCAGGTTTTGGGCGCGCTCTCAGTGAATAACCTACTTTCGGTCATTGCGATCTCATTTGCTCTGGGAATCGCGCTGCGATTCTCGGCGGCGACATCGACCGGCAGACAGCTGATCGCGCTCGATCGAATTCTCCTTCGTCTCTGCATAAAAATTCTCGGGGCGCTGGTTCGCTTGGTTCCGCTTGCCATCTTCGGCGTGGTGGCAAGCGTGATGGGACGGGGCGGCGCGCGACTCTTTCCCGTTTTGGGCGCATTCGTTGCGCTCATCGCCGTCGGGATGTCACTCCAGATGTTCGTCTACTACGGGTTGATCGTGAAGCTGGTGGTGCGAAAATCGGTGAGGCGATTTTTCACGCAATCGACCGCTGCGCTCTCGACCGCCATGTCGGCGGGGTCGAGCATGGCGACGCTGCCGGTGACCCTGCAGACACTGGAAGTCGAAATGGGGGTGTCGACCGAGGCGGCGCGACTGGCGGCCTGCATCGGCACCAACTTCAATCACGACGGAATCATTCTTTACGAGGCGGCCACCGCGCTGTTCGTGGCCCAGGCGTTTGGAATCGTGCTCGGACTTTCGGCGCAGATGAAGATTGTGGTCACGTCCATTGTCGCTGCGATCGGAATTGCCGGCGTTCCCGAAGCGGGACTCATTACGCTGTCGCTGGTGCTATCGGCGGCGGGCCTTCCGCTGGCGGCAATTCCGCTGCTTCTGCCGGTCGATTGGCTGCTCGGGCGGTTTCGCGCCACCGTCAATGTGGCCAGCGATCTGACCGTGGCGAACGTTTTAGATCGCATGTTTCCAGGCGGTTAGCTCGGCTCCGTCGCCGACGCTGTTGGCTCATATTACGATCCGCCGGCCCATAAGAGGCGAAGGATTTCTCATGGCCATCAAGATCGGCACCGATGCGACGTCGCTCGAGACCAATCGCAATTTGGTCAAAGCGCAGGATGATGTGGCCAAGAACCTCAATCGTCTTTCGTCCGGCTATCGCATCAATGACGCGGCCGACGACGCGGCTGGTTTGGCGATCGCCGCGCAGCTCGCCACGCAAGTACAGGGCGACAACACCGCGCAACAGAACATCGCCGATGGGCTTTCGCTGGCGCAAACCGCGGACGGCGGACTGTCGTCGGTGAATGCGTCGCTTCAGCAGCTGCGAACCTTGGCAGTCGAAGGCGCCAACGAAACTTTGTCGGCCAGCGATCGCGCCGATCTCAACGCGCAATTTCAGCAAATTACCGCGGGAATCGATCAGGTCGCCAGCACCACCAGCGAAAACGGCCAAAATCTTCTCGATCAAAACGGCAACACCATTTCGGTGCAGAGCGGCGCAAATCCGAACGATCAGATTGCGTTCACATTGAACAGCGCGAGCGCGGCCAATCTGGGCATTTCATCACTCAACTTGAACGATGCGAGCTCGGCACAAAATGCGTTGAGTGCCATTGATGGTGCACTCTCCACCATTGATGCACAGCGTGCGGACGTCGGCGCGGCCGCCAATCGTCTGAGCGCGCAGTCGGATACGCTGGCGATCAGCGCGGAAAATCAAGCCGCTGCGCAGTCGCACATCCAAGATCTCGACGTGGCGCAGGCGACTTCGCAATTGGCCCTCGAGCAAATCCGCACACAGGCCAGCATCGCAGTGCAGGCGCAATCGAATCATGCGCACCGAATTCCGCTCGATTTGCTCAAATAGTCCTCGCTGTAGCAATCGCTCGCTCTCTACACCAGCCACGATTTGGCCGAGCATTTGCATTTCCAAAATTCGAAAAAATTTCTGGAGGTGAGACAGATGGTACGAAGCGCATCGATTGTTTTAGGCGTGGCGATGACCATTGTTTGGTTGCTGGGAATGAATCAACACGCGACTGGCTGGCTCACCTGGCTCGACGGCGCGGCCGCCTTGGGCGCATTTGCAGTGGCAGGCGCGGTTCGGGCCGATTCTGGGGTGACACTCAGTCGAGGCGCGGTGGTCCTTTCGACTGGCTTGTTTGCCATATGGGCGGCAGGACTGATGCGGCACACCGAAGGCTGGCTTACCTGGTGGACCTTCGCCTTCGGTGTTGGATTCTTGTTGGTGGGGGCGCTGGCGTCGACGGAAAAGCAGCCGCCGATTCAGCGAACGATCTAGAGACGCTATTTTTTCGGTTCGAGGACATCGCGTGCGCGAAGTTGCGCCGCGGCGTCGCGATCGTAGACGAAGTGCAGCTCGGGAAGTCTCTTGAGATCGAGCGCTTCGCCGACGCGACGGCGCATGAAGGGTGAGGCTCGCTCGAAGGCTCGCTCGATTTGATCGAGTGTCTTGCGGTCTTTTTCTCGCTCGTCGGTGGTGATGTACAGAACGCGCGCGCTGCGATAGTCGACCGAAAGCAGAACCGAGCTCACGCGCACCGATTGAAGATGGGGATCAGACACTTCAGTGGCGATCAGCGACTCGATCTCTTCCAAGATGAGCTGAGTCAACCGTTCGTGACGGTGTCCTGCGTTGCCGCCGTCTTCATCGCGCATGAGATCCTTAACGCGCGTCGAAGCTGTAGGTCGCCGACGGGCCGAGCTCTTCTTCGATGCGC
>PLXG01000261.1 GCA_003153195.1 Myxococcales bacterium | reverse complement strand
ACTTAGGTGGTCGTATAGTCCGCCAGTCCGAGCCGAGTGGCCAACTCCGAAGCCCGATGATGCAGCTCCGGCGGCAAGATCACCGAGAACGAGTGGCCGCGAATGTGTCCTTTTTGAGGCGAGCGAATTAGAAATTCGAAGGTGCCGGGCGCATGAAAGGCGACATCTTTTTGCTCGGAGGCGGTGGGCACCGCTTCGACGTCGAGCTGGAAGCGCGGCTTCTCCAAAAAAAGTCCGCGCGGCGAGATCACCAGCCAGCCGTGATTCGGATCTTGATAGGCGAAACATTCGGGTCTGCGCATCAGATCGCGTACGTAGCGAATGGTCTGACGATGCGCGCGCGCGCGAAAATAGAGTCGCGCGGCGATGGCGGAAAAAAAGATCGCGCCGAAGATCGGCTGGGTCGCCCATCCGAGCAGACCGGCACCGATCGCGCCCGAAGCGGCGTAGGGTAGGGAAGCGCGAGAAATTTTTTGATCGAGCGTCCGTTCGACCGCGATGGGCGACACGGGAATTTCGGAAGGCAGAGCGGATTCGCGGTAGGGCGCGCTCACCGTCTCTCAGCCGACCGCAGCGTATTTTCGAGGAGCATGGCGATGGTCATTGGTCCGACGCCGCGTGGCACCGGCGTGATCGCGCGCGCACGTTCGGATGCCGCCGCGAAGTCCACGTCGCCGCACAATTTTCCTTCGGCATTCCGATTCATGCCGACGTCGATCACGGTGGCGCCAGGTTTGACCCAATCGCCACGCACGAACGCCGCCTTGCCGATGGCGGCCACGATGATGTCCGCCCGGCGAACCACCTCCGGTAGATCGCGCGTCTTCGAGTGACAGATGGTCACCGTCGCGTTCGCTGATAGCAGCAGTGCCGCCATCGGTTTTCCAACGATGTTCGAGCGTCCGATCACCACCGCATCGGCGCCGGCGATCTGGGTGTCCGACTCTTTCAAAAGTCGCATCACCCCAAACGGCGTGCACGGAACGAAGCGCGGCTGGCCGGTCCAAAGTTGTCCGACATTCGAAGGATGAAACCCGTCGACGTCTTTGTCCGGCGAGATCGACTCCAGCACTTTCTGCGAATTGATCTGCTTGGGAAGCGGCAGCTGCACCAAAATTCCATCGACGCGCGGATCGGCGTTGAGCGCGGAGACCAGTGCCAGCAGCTCCGCTTCGCCGGTGGTGGCCGGCAATTTGTGATCGAACACCGCCAAGCCGGCTTCGACGCACGCTTTGCTCTTGTTGCGCACGTACACCTGCGACGCCGGATCTTCGCCGACCAGCACCACCGCCAGCCCCGGCGTGATGCCGCGCTCGAGCAGCTTTTTTGCGCCCTCGGCGACTTCGCCGCGGACTTTGGCCGCGATCGCCTGACCGTCGATGAGGGTCGCGCTCATTTGTCGCCTTTGGAGTCTTTGCTGCCGGCCGGCTTGGAATAGAGATCCTTGAACCAGCCGCCGCCTTTGAGATGGAACGCGGCGGGCGAGATCAGCTTCTCCAGCTTGCCACCGCAGCTTTCACATTTTTGTTTCGAGTCGTCCGACATCGCATGAATGATCTCCACACGTTTGCCGCACTTCGGGCACTCGTATTCGTAAATAGGCATCGCTCACCTAAACATAACCGGCGTTTGATTTTTGGAAAGCCCCTAACAGCGGGCCGGCCTCACTTCACGCTGGGGCGACAGAGCGTTCCGATCACCGCGCCGCGCAGATCCTGTGAGGAGGGCGGTGTGGCCAGTGCGAAATCGGCGCCGGCCTGAATTCCGGCTTGTCTGGTTTTCGCATCGCCGGCCAAAATGATCACCGGTGGGGTGGTGCTTTGCGAGGCGCGCACCGCGGCTTTGGCGGCCTTGATGGTGCGCATTCCCATGGGCACGCCGCGATCCATGTCGCACACCACTAGATCGGGCGGGCTGGTTTCGATCGCCACCTCGGCGACTTCGGGCGAAGTGGCTTCGATGATCTCACAGCCAATCACGCTGCGCACGTAACGTCCGAGCAGCGCCAGCTTGTCGGGTGATGCGGCGACGATCAGCACCGAGAGACCGGCGAAGTCGCGCACCAATGAATCGATGGCCGCGCCATAGTGCTCTTCCAATCGATCGAAGCGTAAACCCATTCCTGCCGGCATTCCTTCGTCGGCGTGCGCGCGCGTCCAGGTGACCACGCCCTCGACGGCCATCTCGCCGCCGCCGGGAACTTCGATGTTGAGCGACACGCGATCGCCGATGGGAAGCGGGGTAGTGGTCTCGATGAAGATGCCGCCCTTCGACAAGTTCACCGAATAGGAGACCAGGAACGCGCCCGGTGTCCGATAGGAGACCTGGAGCGATAGTCTGGTACGCGAAAACTGGCGAGAGTCGCCCGACACGATCTTACAGGAGCTTCTCGAGAAGAGAGTCGAGCTGATCGAGCGAGTGATAGTCGATCAGAATTTGGCCGGACTTGTTGTCGGCCTGCGCCAGTCGCACCTTGGTTCCGAGCGCGCGTTCGAGACGCTGCTCGAGATCGCGCACCGCTGCCGATGCCTGAGCCCCGGTCTTGGCCGACTTTGTTGCGCCACCTTTTCCGTCGCCGCGTTCGCGACGAACCAGATCTTCGGTCTGACGAACGCTGAGCTGCTTGGCCACCACTTTGGCCGCGGCGCGCTCGATCGCTTTTTGATCTTCGAGTCCGAGCAGCGCGCGCGCTTGACCCATCGACAGCTCGCCGGCGACCACGCGACCGCGCACCGAATCGGGCAGTTTGAGCAGACGCAGCGCGTTCGATACGGTCGCGCGATCTTTTCCCACGCGCTCGGCCAGCTGCTCCTGTGTGTAACCAAATTCAGATTGAAGGCGGTGATAGGCCTCCGCCTCTTCGATCGGATTGAGATCTTCGCGCTGGAGATTTTCCACCAGACCGAGCTCGAACGCCTCTTTGTCCGAGCACTCCTTGACCACGATGGGGACATTCTTGAGCCCGGCCCGCTGCGCCGCGCGCCAGCGACGCTCACCGGCGATGAGCGTGAATCCTCCGCCTTCGGCTTCACTGCGCTGACGAACCACCAGCGGCTGCACCAGCCCTTGCACGCGAATCGATTCGGTCAGCTCACCGAGCGCCTGCTCGGCGAAATTATGGCGCGGGTTGTCTTTCCACGGATGCACATCTTCGATCGCGCAATTGAAGAACTCGCGGCGAATGGAAGAGATCGAGGAGATGGGCGCGCCACCCGTCGCGGGAGGGATGAGCGCCGCCAGTCCACGTCCGAGTGCTTTTCGCTTATCCATATTATAGGTGAGTGCCCTTCATCTATTTGGCGATGGTTTCGTTTCGCTGACGATTCGCGTCCGCCGGGGCGCGGGCGAGCAGCTCGCGCGCGAGCGAGATGTAACTTTGCGATCCGCTCGAGCGAGCATCGTACAACATGATCGGCTTTCCGTGCGACGGCGCTTCCGACAGGCGAACGTTGCGCGGAATGACCGTTTGATAAACTTTGTTCTCGAAATGTGAGCGAACTTCCTCGGCGACCTGACGCGTGAGGCTCATGCGCGGATCGACCATGGTGAGTAAAATTCCCTCGAGCTCGAGCTCCGGATTGAGTGACGCGCGCACCTGCGCGATGGTGTCGGTGAGCTGTGAAAGTCCTTCCAGCGCGAAGAATTCACACTGCATCGGAATCACTACCGCCGTCGCTGCGGCGAGCGCGTTCAGCGTGAGGAGCCCGAGCGAAGGTGGACAATCGATGATGATGTAATCGTATTGCTCGACGATGGGCGACAGCGCCTCTTTGAGACGCCACTCGCGCCGTTCGGCGTTGACCAGCTCGACTTCCGCGCCAGCCAAATTGCGCGTCGCGGGAACCATCCACAGTCCGGGAATTTCGGTGAGCTGCGTCAGCTCACGAATGCTGCGCTCGCCGGCAATCGCTTCGTAGATGCCTTCTTGCACCACGCCCCGCGGAAAACCGAGACCGCTGGTGGCGTTCTGCTGCGGATCGAGATCGATCACCAGCACTCGCTTGCCGGCCGCCGCCACCGACGCCGCCAGATTGATGCTGGTGGTGGTCTTACCGACGCCGCCCTTCTG
>PLXG01000265.1 GCA_003153195.1 Myxococcales bacterium | reverse complement strand
TCGTTTCGGTGGGCGCCAAGCACAGTCTCTACAACCTGTTCATGGCGCTACTCGACGACGGCGATGAGGTGATCATTCCCGCGCCCTGTTGGGTGAGCTATCCGGAATTGGTTTCGATCGCCGGTGGAACGCCGGTGCTTCTGCGCACCTCCCCAGATGACAGCTATAAAATCGACGAAGCGATGCTAGCCAAGTTGGTCACGCCGCGCACGCGCGCCATTCTGCTCAACTCGCCGTGCAATCCAACTGGCGCGGTCTATGATGCCGACACGCTCAAAGCGGTGGCGCGGGTGGTGGCAGAAAATCCCGAGCTGCTGGTCATCTCCGACGACATCTACCGTCGACTGGTTTACGGCGTGCAGTGGCATTCGATCGCCAAGCTGGCGCCGGAGATCGCCGA
Source organism: Myxococcales bacterium (assembly GCA_003153195.1). Classification (GTDB taxonomy): domain Bacteria; phylum Myxococcota_A; class Polyangia; order Palsa-1104; family Palsa-1104; genus PALSA-1153. The sequence continues at coordinate 10,878 of PLXG01000265.1, read as the reverse complement.
TCGAGTGGTCCTCATCGACGGTGTTTCGAAAAGCTACGCCATGACCGGTTGGAGAATTGGCTACTGCGCCGGGCCGAAGGAGCTGATCGCGGCGATGGGCACGCTGCAGGGGCAGTCGACCTCCAACCCGTCGGCAGTTTCGCAAGCCGCGGCGCTGGAAGCCATCACCGGCCAGCAGATCTCGGTCGAAGATATGCGCGTCGAATTCGATCGCCGCCGCAAAGTCATGATCACCAAGCTGCGCGAAATTCCCGACGTCAAGCTGAGCGCGCCGCAAGGTGCGTTCTACTGTTTCCCCGATCTGTCGGCGTACGTCGGCGGCAAGATCAAAGACGACATCGCGCTGTGTGAGTGGCTGCTCGAGCACGGCCGCGTGGCGCTGGTGCCGGGCTCTGGATTTTTTGCGCCGGGATTTGCACGCCTCTCCTACGCCACCTCACTCAAGAACGTGGAAGAGGGCGTGGCTCGCATCGCGGCCGGGCTCAAAGATCTGCGAGAGGGAAAATGAGCGCCGGCGGATTTGGCTATGTGGTGGGAGATCACGGCCCGGACAAGGTCGCGGCGGGTGGCGCGGTGGCGTTCGCGGCCTCGCTGGGCGATCGCTTGGTCGACGCGCAGAAGCACATTGCCCATTGTCCGGCCTGCTCGCTGCTCGCGCGCCCATTCGCTTGTACCGGCCTGATCGAGACGCCGCTGTCGGCACGAGGGGAAGAGTGGTTGGTCGAGCGTCTGCCGACTGAGATCGAGTCAGTGGGCGGATTTCTTTTGCGCAAGGCGATCGGCGACTATGGCTATGACGGCGCGCGCGCGCGCGATCTGCGAGCCGCCGGTCGGCTGGCCGCGACCGGTGCCTTCGAGCGCCACTACGGACCCTTCTTTCGACGCTTCGTGGTGTCGAGCGATCAGATTGTTGAGGAGCTGCTTTGCGCCGGGGACATCTCGCCGGCACATGCGCTGGCGGTGCTCATGCATCTGCAAGCTTTGGACGTGGATGGCGTCGTGCCGACCCGAATGGAAGACGGCGACAAGCTCGGCGCACTGGTCTCGAGTCCCTCCGAACGAAAGACGCGTTGCCGATTCAACATTGCGGCGTCGGACGGGGACGACGCGACCGTGACTGCGCTCAAAGGTCTGTTGGCAGCGCTCTACGCGGGTTTCATTCTGGATACCGATGTTTTTGTGCTCGATTCCGAGGAGCGCGCTCAACCTGGAGATACGCCATGAGGTCCCTGTTCGTCTGTTTTGCACTCTTTACCGCCGCCTGCTTCAGCGGGCCCGACAGCATTCCCGATCTAGCCGTCACAAATTCCGACGGTGGCGCGGACATGACCGTGCTGCAAGGCATTGGCAGCCAATGCGGATCTGCGACCTGTACTAACAGTCAGGTCTGCGCGCGCGATCTGGTCGACGGCGGCGTCGACTCACCGACCTGCCGCGAGCTGCCGCCTGCGTGTCTGATGGATCCCACCTGCCAGTGCATCATGGCCAAGGATCTGGTGAACCGCATTTGTCCACTCACCACCACCTGCTACGAAGATGGCAACGGAGTCTTTCTTTGCGCGGCACTCTGATCGCTCTTTTTCTTTTTTGCGCGGTCGGTTGCGACGATGGACCGGTGCCTCCGCCGTTTTCGCAGGACATGTCGGTCCCGCTCGTCATCTGCGGCGCGCAGACCTGTCCCGATGGTGAAATCTGCGTACAAGACATCTCCGCCAACGTCGATGGTGGATTGTCATCGCCGGTTTGCTCGCCCGTACCAAGCAGCTGCGTCGGCGTCGCCACCTGCGAATGCATCAACCAGTTCGACACCGCGCATACCATCTGCGGCGGATTGAGCTGCGAAGAGACTGCCCTCTCCAATCAAATCCGCTGTCACTGAGTAGGTCTACTAGGTGGCGCGAAGCGTGAGGATGGCCACTTCGGCGGGCGCGCCGGCGCGAATCGGTACCGATGACGATCCGATACCGCGGTTGACGTACAAGAGCGATCCACCCACTCCGTAAAATCCAGCCAGATATCGACTGCCCATGCGCGCGGCGATGCCGGCGGTGATCTTGGGAATGTTCACGTGTCCGCCATGCGTGTGTCCGGCCAGGATGAGCCCACGTCCGTACAACGCAGCGCGATCGGCCATGCTCGGCGCGTGGGTGAGCGTGAGTCGGCTACCTTGCGGACGGACGCCGGCGTAGGCTTTTTCTACATCGCTGTGCCGAGTGATGGCGTCGTCGATTCCCACGATCGAGAACGGAGCGTTGCGCAGGGTAAGGGTGGTGTTCTGATTTCGCAGCACCGCGTAGCCGTTGCGCTCGAGCGCGAGTCGCACGCCGTCGCCGTCGGTCCAGTAGTCGTGGTTGCCGAGCACGTTCACTACCGGCGCACGAATTCCGCGCACCACTTCGCGCAACTTGTCCACGAAGCGCGGGCTGTAGCAGACGAAGTCGCCGGTCATCACCACCAGATCTGGTTTGGCGATCTCGACCGCGGTCAGCGCCGCCAAAATCTTTCTTGTGGGTGTGAGCATCCCCACATGCAAGTCGGTCAGGTGAGCTACTCGCACTCCGTCGTGCGCCGGATCGAGCCCGGGAACTGGAACTTCGTGGTGGAGAACCTTGGGGCCTTGTCGCCGAATTCGCATCGGCGCTGCGTGAGCGAGTGCAGATTGCATTGTCCTGATTATACCGACCGGACACTGACGACGCTGCTTCAAAGTACTCAAAAAGGAGCAATTTAGGTGCCGAAAGGTGGGCTGCTGTGAGCTGAATCATCATGTTTTACTTCAGTATTTACGGTGGTGTCCGCTATTACGGATGAAAATCCTTGATCCGCGTTCCGTTATAGCGGATAACTGTCCAGACGGAGGGTCGAGAGATGAGAACGTTGAAGGTCGTTTTGTTGCTGCTGGCGAGCACGTCGTTGGCGATGGCGGATGAGCCGGTCACGCCGGTCGCGCCAGTCGCGCCGGTGGTCACGTCAGTCGCGCCGGTGGTCACGCCCGGTGCGCCTGAGCCCAAGCCGGGCGATCTCATCCCCGATGCGCAGGCGCCGTTGGCCGGATATTCCGAAGGCAACTTCTACCTCCGCGATCGCAACAGCTGGTTCGTGCTCTTTCCCAAGGGCCGCGTGCAGGTCGATTGGTACAACTTTCTCAATCAACCCAATCCGCCCGCCGGCACCATCACCAACGACACCAAAGATCCGCGCAACGCGATTCGCGACACGGTGTTCATTCGGCGAGCGCGCATCGGAATCTCGGGCACCATCGCCCACCATTTCGATTTCAAGATGGAAGGTGAGTTCGCCACCGTTCCTTCGGCGGGACAGTACGCGACGATTACCGACGCATCGGTGATCGTCAACTACACTGACTACATCAAGCTGGAAGTGGGGCAGTTCTTCACCCCGTTCACGCTGGAAAATCAAACGTCAGACAATTACGTCGACTTCATGGAGCGCGCGGCAACGGTGCGCTACGTGGTCCCGGCCATTCGTGATACCGGTGCACAGATCTTCGGCACCTTGCCGCGAAAATCGGCGCGCTATTTCATCGGCGTGTTCAATGGCGACGGGCAGGATTTCAAAAACCTGGACAATCACCCGGCGGTGATCGGACGCGTGCTGATCGCGCCGCTGGCGATCTGGTCGCGCCATCCGGCCTGGACCGAAGATCTCTGGTTCGGCGGATCGTTCTGGTATCAGAAGACCACCAACCTCGGCGGCGCGGCGTCTCCGTCGACCAGTGCGGCTACGCAAGGTGACATCGCGTCGATCTCCACCCAGAGCGGGTTTTCGACGTTCAGCTCCAACTACGGAAATGGTAGCGATGCCAACATGAACGCGATTCGTTCGCATCTCGCGCCTGATGGTACCACTCTCAAATATGCGTTCGAGCTCAATGTGCCGATCACCCGTCGCTACGGACTTCGCGGCGAATACGTGCATCAGGCGATCGATCTGCGCGAGTACAACGATGTCAGTGTTACAGGCAACGTTTCACGCAGCCGCGGCGCTACCGGTAAGCTCGAAGGCTACGCTTGGTATGTCGAAGCTTATGCTTGGCTGGGCCATGATCTGCACATCGACAAGCCGGGCTACTACCAGACGCCGCATTGGAAGGGCGCGATTGTTCCGACGCCGGCGAAGTGGGCGGTGCAGCTGGCCGCAAAATATGAGCATGTCGACACAAGCATTACTGGGCTCGCCACCGGCACCGCGAAGGCCGATCCGGCGGCAGGACACTACGCGCTCGACGTCTTCGAGCTCGGCGCGAGTTTGTACGTGTCACGTCATGCACGCGTGTCCGCAAACTATCTCCTCAACTACGTGGGCGCGGGATCGACCGAAGCGCTGAACGAAACCAAAAATCTCTTCTATCACCGCTACGACCACGAGCTCGTCTTTCGCCTCGCCATCCAGCTCTAAGGTCACTCTCCTAGGTCGCAAGTTCCTAAATTTATTTTTGTTTTCGATGTAACCGCGCAAATCGCAGGTTTGAAGCGAATTTTCGCGCGCGAATCTGCTGACGGTAGATTTCAACCGCTTGCGACGAATTGCGCGCTTGCTTCGAAAACGTGACTAGATTTGGGTGCTTGGATAGGTGGAGAGGGATCTACTTGTAGACGGCCATGACGTCGGCGAGCAGCTTGAGCGCCTCTTCGCGCGGACGCTGGAAGGCGTTGCGGCCCATAATCGATCCGAATCCGCCGCCGGCCGCGATCTCTTTGACCTCGGCCATGATCGCCGCCGAGTCCTTCGCTTCGCCACCGGAGAAGATCACGATGCGCTTGCCGTTGAAGCAGCTCTGCACCACGTGCTTGATGCGATCGGTGAGCGTCTTGGTGGGGATGTTGTATTTCTCGAAGACCTTCTTCGCTTCATCCTGATAGACCACGTCCTTGGGCGGCTTGACCTTGACGATGTGCGCGCCGAGCTGACACGCGATTTGCGCTGCGTATGCCGTCACGTCGGCCGCCTGTTCGCCCTCTTTGGCCAGACCGGCGCCTCGCGGATAGCTCCAGATCACCGTCGGGATACCGTGCGCCTTGCCCTCTTCGATGAGCGCGCGAATTTCTTCGTACTGCGTGTTGCGCGCCGACGAGCCGGGATAAATGGTGAACCCAATCGCCGAAGCGCCGAGACGAAGCGCGTCTTTGACCGAACCGGTGACCGCCGAGCAAGGCTCGACTTTGGCGAGCGAATCGGAGTTGTTGAGCTTCAAAATAAGCGGAATCTGTCCGGCGAACTTAGCTGCGCTCGCCTCGAGAAATCCAAGCGGCGCCGCGTAGGCGTTGCAGCCGGAATCGATCGCCAGCTGAAAGTGGTAATCCGGATCGTAGCCGGCCGGATTGGGCGCGAACGATCGCGCGGGGCCGTGCTCGAAACCCTGATCGACCGGCAGGATCACCAGCTTGCCGGTGCCGGCCAGCGTTCCGTGATTCAAAAGGCGCGCCAGGTTCGACACCGTGCCCGGGTTGTCAGAGGCGTACCAGGAGAGGATTTGCTTCACGCGATCGGTCGTTTTCATCGTTCCCTCGTTTTAGTGCGCGAATAATGCCGAGGATGGCGCTTCCTTGCAAGTCCGCGCCGTGCGGTGCCGCTTACCGTCGACGAAGCTCCGCGCGCACCGCCATCTGCGCGGCCAAATATCCGGCCAAGAGACCATCTTCGTAGTTCCATTCCGGGCTGCCGGCCAGCTCGGGAAAATCGTGCGGTTGCTGAATGTCGTCTTCGGTCAGCTCGGGATTGAGTCGCTGCGCGGCCGCGAGCACCTTGCGTCGCTGATGGACGATCAGCTCCTCAAACAGCTTTTCTAGCTCAGCAGATGTGTCCGACATGTTCGTGCGTTTCCGATTCGATCTGCAGCGTCGTATGCGAAATTCGAAACTCGCGCAAGAGAACTTCCTGAACTCGATTGAGCAGCGCATCGTGTCCGCCCGCGCTTTCGCTCGCCACGATATGCGCCGACAGAGCGTACAGCCCGCTGGTGATGGTCCAGATGTGAAGGTCGTGCACCGCGCGCACACCGTCGATGCGATCGATGGCGTGAGTGACGCCGGCCAAATCCATCGAACGCGGCACCGTCTCGAGCAGCACGTCGACCGCGTCGCGAATCAGTGCGTAGGCGTTATAGAGAACGAAAATTCCGAGCGCCATCGAGAACAGCGGATCGATGAAGTAGAGCCCGTGCGCGAAGTACATGATGAGCCCGCCCACGACCACCACCACCGACGAGAGCGTGTCGAGCACCAGATGCAGATAGGCGCCGCGCGCGTTCAAGCTGTCGAAGCCGTGCAGCAGTTTTGCGCCGATCAAATTCCCGAGCAGTCCGATCGCGGCCGCGACCAGCATCACGTTGGTCTGCACCTCGACGGGGGAGTGCAGTCGCTGCCAACCTTTCCACAGCACCGCGCCCGACAGCACCATCAAGGTCAGACCATTTAACAGCGCGGCGAGAATTTCGATTCGATACCAGCCGTAGGTGCGACGCGAATCGGCCGGACGCGCGGCCAGCGCCAGCGCCGCCAACGAAAGTCCCTGCGCCATCAGGTCGGAAAAAACATGCAGCGCATCTTGAAGCAGCGAGACCGAGTGCGAGCGCAACCCGCCGACGATCTCGATGGCCAAGATCACCGCGCTGATCAGGATGACGTAGACGTAACGCTGCCGCTCTTTCGAGCGATCCACCAGCGAGGCCGATCCGCTCGTCGCAGGAATCGACGGCGCGTGCGAATGCCCGTGCGAATGCGAATGCCCGCCGTGGCTATGACCCGCGCCCATGCCTCGCTATTGTTCTGCCTCGGGCGGAGCGAATCAAGCTGCCGATGGGGTGAAAATGTCCCAGCTGGCGGGTGCGCTAGCCCCCGATTGAAGGTTCAAGTAGCTGAAACTAATTGGCTGTTTGTGGTCTCGCGCTTGCTTTAAGGCAACCGCATGCGCTCACGACATCTGCTCTTTTCTGCCCTTCTGCTAGCTTCCTCCTGCGCCGATCCCGCATCGGTCTCCGATTCGGACTCCGATTTCACCGAAGCCGATCAGGGCAAAGGCGACAACTTCTACTCGAGCGACACCTACGAGTACTTCGTCAGTGGCCAAAGCCAAGTCACCATCGAAGACGATCTCAAAGATGCCACCGCCGAAGTGAAGCTCGGCCGCGCCCGCGAGCTCATGGATCTGAAGAACATCGTCATCGGATGGTTCCTGCACGTGCGGTTGGTCGACAAGGAGGTCGGCGACGCCGCCCACACCGACGCCAACTCCACCAGCTATCCGGGATTTCACGGTATGGTTCGCGACGGACAGTATGTCGACGACTCGCTCAAGGCGCTTTCCGACGGGCTCAGCTACTCGTTTGCATTTCGTCTCCAGGTGGCCGGTCCGCAAGATCTGATGAACGTCTTGCCGGGTACGCTCAAGGGGACACAAAAGACCTTCACCCTCGAGATGGGAAAAATTTCCAACGAGGACATGTCGCACATCGACGCCGAGAGCGAATGGTTCCGTGGTGGCATGTGGGACTCGGGCTCATTCGATCCGTCGAAGCTCGATCCGAGTCTGCTCGAAACCGTGGACCTCATCGTCGAGAGGCAGGTCACCGACAACGACGCCTATCCCGATCTGCAAAAGCTCGTTTCCGATGGCAAGCTCGATATCGATCTACATTACGGCTGGGACTACTGGAGCCGCTACGACATCAGCCTGTCGCGGGAGCTGTACGGCTATCTCACGGGAAAGGGATTTGTTTCGCCGGCGGCGAGCTACGACAAGTATGACGGAATTCAGGGACCGCTCACCAAGAAGATCTCGCTTGGTGGAAAAAGCGTCGCGGTGAACGTGCGCATCTTCCACGGCGCCGACGAGATGGGCGGACCCGGTCCAGCGCCGGGAACCGACGCGGGCGCAATCGAAATGGAAAATCGTATGTACGCGTCCTTGGCGTCGAGCGAAGTGGTGATCTTCAAAGGTCACGCCGGAAATTACTACGGCTTCGCGCTAGCCGACTGGAAACGGACTGCCCGCGGCGCGCTCGACTATCCCGCTCTCGAATCAGCCAAGATGCCGGCCGACAAGTATCAGATCGTGATGGCGGCTGGATGTCAGACATTTTCCACTGGTCAGGCGTTTCGGCAGAACACCAGCAAGCCGAACTTCGCAAACTTGAACGTGATCACCACCACCACGTTTTCGTCGGCGTCGGACAACAACGACATCTATGGCCTGCTCTCAGGACTGTTCGATAGCACTCAGACGTTTCAGCCCATTACCTGGGGAAATATCGTCGGCAAGATGAACGGCTCGACCGATTTGGGCGCCATGTTCGGCGTGCACGGCATCGACAGCGATCCGCACCTTTCGCCCTTCGCTCGTCCCGATCTATTCGGAAAATCCTGCAAGACGGTCGCCGACTGCGGTGGCGCCGGCAACCGCTGCACCACCTCGAGCGCGGGCGGCAAGGTCTGCTCGGCGGTGTGCACCTACTCGGATGCCTGTCCGAAAAACTTTCGCTGCGCGCAGGTGGCCAAGGGCACCAAGATCGTCGAGAGTCAGTGTCTAAAGTAAGAGTGCCCGCTGTTAGCGTGAAGCAGCAAGCGGTTCGAGCTCAACCGAGAAGATAGCGCCGTCCCGGCTGCACGCGAAATGCAGCGCCGAGTGCGGTCCTTCCCACCAACATAGGAAAGATCATGTCACCGCGGTAGGTGAGGCTCACCCGCACCACGCGAGAAATATTTCCGATCTCGAGGCGTGTCTCGATGACCGGCCGGCGCTCGGCGCGGCCGCTCGAATCGCGTACCGAGGTGACGTCGCAGATCTCGACGCGTACGGTGATGGTCTTGCCGCGGCGTCCCGAGGGGATTTCGATCTCCACACGCTCTTGTCCTAGCCGATTGGGACCGAGTGGACGCATGGCGATCACGTGAAGCGCGGAGGTGCGCGCACCGGTGTCGATCTTGGCCTTGAGTCTGCTCACGCCGAGATCGGGCATGGCGACATGCTCGCACCAGCCCAGATCGATCGCGCTTCGAGTGGGACGTTCGCCATGCAGCCGCATCAGCGACGGGAGCGTACGCCGAACTTTGCCGATTCCGATCACGCTGCCGGCGCGAGGCCGACCGGCGCGAACATAAAGAACTAGACCAGAGGCGGGCGCAATCAACGCGCGCCGTCCGCGCCGTCCCGGCGGGCCTTCATAACCGACGATGTCGCCGGCGTGAATCAGATCTCCCGGGTGTACCAGCGCTTCCACTAGGCCGCGCCCGGTCGATTCCACCGAGACAATCGCTTTGAGCGCCACGCGCACTTGAGGCTTGAGCGGCTCCTGCGAGATCATTCGGAATGAAGCCAGCAACGACTTTGCGGCGACGAGCGCGCGGTCGATTACCGTTCGGGAGAGACGCTCATATTCTCCGTCGATCCAAGTAGCCGCCGGAGTACCGAGGACAGCGCGATCGATGGGCGAAACCAAAATCTCGGGCGTCAGACAAACTGCGCCGAGGGCGCGCGCCACTTTGCGTGAAGCGAGATGGGAGAGATCGACCTCCGCGTGCGGAGCCGCTTCGAACCCGACCGGCATACTGCAAAATCGAACCAAGACATCGGCGTGCTCGGAAATTCCGCGCAACGCCTGCGGAGCGCAGTCGTCCAAAATAAATCCCACCGCGCCAGTCTCGAGCTCGCTCGCCAGCCAGTCTCGCAGCTCGCCGAGCGCCTGAAGCATCGACGGATCTTTTTCGCCGCGCGGTGCCCACAACCAAACCGATTTTCCCGGCGCGTTCGCCCGCACGATCTGTGCGCGCAGGCGGCCCGAAAGCTCGATGGTGCCGCTCGATCCGGGAGGCACCAGGTCGACGGGATTCTTCATCTCAGTGAGTGTGTACCGAGCGTTCGGCCACCAAAGATTCGGCGTGGCCGATGATGCGCGTGGCGATGTCGATGCCCGACGCAGCTTCGATTCCGCGCAATCCCGGCGAGCTATTGATCTCGATGACCCGCGGTCCCTCGTTGGACGCGAGCAGATCGACCCCGGCCACGTCGAGACCCATGATGCGCGTGGATTCAATGGCGGCGTGGGTCACCTCAGCGCTCGGCTCGATACGAGTGCCCGCTCCGCCGCGATGCAGGTTCGAACGAAATTCGCCTTCGCGTGCGCGACGTTCCATCGCCGCCACCAGCTTGCCGCCCACCACCAGCGCGCGAATGTCTTGGCCGCGCGATTCGGAGATGAACTCCTGCAAGATGATATTTTGGCCGAGACCCCACAGCGTGTCGAGCATCGACTCTACTGCTTCGACGCTGTCGGCGATCATCACGCCCACGCCCTGTGTGCCTTGCAAAAGTTTGATGATCACCGGCGTGCCACCCACCGCGGCGATGGCGTCTCGAACCGAGCGCGGATCACGCGCGAGTGCGGTGCGGGGAATTCCTATGTCGTGCGCCGACAGTCGCTGAAGCGCGCGCAATTTGTCGCGCGAGGAGGCGATCGCTTGCGCCGAATTGACGGTGCGTACGCCGGCGCGCTCGAAGTGCGCGAGCACCGCCAGGCCGTAGTCGGTGATCGACGCGCCAATGCGCGGGATCACCACGTCATAGCCGACCAGATCTCGCGGCGACTTTCCCGCACGCTCGCTCGACTCGAACATTCGATGGCCGCCGCGCGAAACCACCAGCACGCACCGGATCGGGTCGATCACGTCGATCTCGTGTCCGCGCGCGCGCGCCGCTTCGATCAGCTTCGAGGAGGAATAGAGTCGCGGATTGCGCGAGAGGAGCGCGATTCGCACGGACGAAAACCTTACTGCGCAGCCCGCGGGAGTGGACTGATCAGTTGGCTCGACTGCTTGAGTTGACCACGCATCCAGATTCGTCCGCCACCGCCGCCACCGCCGC
>PLXG01000352.1 GCA_003153195.1 Myxococcales bacterium | reverse complement strand
CAGACCGGCTGGTTCATCGAGAGCTTGCTGACACAGACGCTCATCATCCACATCATCCGAACCAACAAGATCCCGTTTCTTCAGAGCCGGCCGTCCTCGGTCATGGCGATCATGAGCGTGGTCGTGATGGGAATTGGGGTCGCGCTTCCGTTCTCACCTTTGGGCCGCTACCTGGGATTCACAACGGTACCGCGCTTGTACTGGCTGGTTTTGGCACTCACCCTCATCTGCTATGTCCTCTTGACGCAAGGGGTGAAGATGCTGCTTCTGCGGCGCCGCTGGATTGCCTTTTGACGCGCGCAACAAAGTGAAGTCAGCTTATTGAGTGTGCCGATGCGATGGCTCGCGATGTTTGTGTACCGACTCGATCCTTTTCTCCGGCTGCGCTTCTTCGAGCGCGGCGACGAAGGCCTCCTCCGCAGCGACGGTGGCAGCTCTAATCGCCTCGGGCAAGTGCCGCACACTTTCACGTCCCTTCTTTCCCGTCGCGCGCAGCCGCGCGCGCGTCTCGGCACCCGATGCTGGCGCGGTCAACAGTGCCGTGATCGCTCCAGCCGCTGCGCCTCCGAGAAAAGCATAAAGCACATGCCTTCCTCTATATCCTTCATGCACGATCTTCGACGCTCGTTCGTTGCTCATGGTCCTCCTCCTTCTCCGCTTCCGCGCGTGCGGAGCGATACGAACTCAGCCCCGCAACAATCGCCGGACCAATTGCCGCGCCGATCGCCCCGACGACCCGTGTCGTCGATTGGAGCCCTTCCACTACTTGAGAAACTTCCACGACCAGCTTGTTTAAATCGTCCAAGGTCTCTTCGACGCGCGGCAACGTGCCTTTGAGGGCCGTCTCCGCTGCGCGAAGTGTAGCGCGTAGCTGAAACAGCACGGGGATGACCGCACCGATGAATACAGCAACCAAAACCAAAATCGCGACCTGCCAGTTTTCCACGATCGATGGTTGAGCAAGATCAATACCACTTGGGTGTTCCGGCATCGCGTGGGCAATCGCACTGAGCTCTACGGGAATCCAGAAACGCTTGCGCGCGAAACCGTGTGAACCGCAGAAAATGCGCCGAACGTCCGCCAACCTGTGGAAGAGCTACTAAGTCCGAAGACACGCGCGAGCATCTTCAATCGCGATCACATTGTACGTCGATAGGCACGAGCTCGTTGTGCACGGTCGCGCGGTTCGTTCGCCAGGTGCCGATGACTACTTTTTCCGACTGATATTGTCGTGGCGCGCAGTTTGCATCGGCGTCCGTCTCAAGCAGATTTGCCATGCGGCAGCTCTGCTGAGATCAAGAAAGAAACCCAAACGAGGAATGGAGTCACTCATGCTCTGGACAATTGCAGTAATCTTGATGGTGCTGTGGGCGCTCGGTCTTGTGACTTCGTATACGATGGGCGGCTTCATTCACATTCTGGTCGTCGCTGCGATCGTGCTGGTGCTGATTCGAGTCATTCAAGGTCGCCGCTTGTCGAGTTGATTGCCGGTTCGAGCTCATCCGCCCCGCATGATTCATTGGCGCGTTCGGCTCGAGGAGATCGCGCAAAACCACTCGGCCAGATTGTTCGGGCTCTCCGGATCGCGGTCAACGAACCGGTAAATGCGTGCTGTCGGTGTTCAAAAAATAATGACGCACGTAGGCGGCAATCTGTCTGTCGGTCGGGTGATCGACCGTCTCGATTCCAACAATTCGCGGTTCGAGTGCTTGGTCGTGCTTGTGTACGTACTGGAGAAAGTGAAGCTTCGCCGTCGACGGTCCCACGACGAGGATCTGGTTCGAACCCTCGAGCGCATGGACTACGTCCTGAAAAAAGCGCCGCTCCTCCTCCGGGTGGTACTTGTCGCTTGTCTGCGACTTCGGGTGGCGAGCGACGTGGTGTGGCGCGTGGAGGGTTGACTCGTCGAAGGTCTCGGCCTCGACGTGGAAAATTCGCGCTTCATTGTGATCAATCCAGACAGCAGCGTGACGGCTCATGTGAAGCTCTGTAGCACGAACCGGGCCGCCCCGTGCGTCGAATCTGTGAAATGCCCCCGAGTACCCCACTAGCGACGGCTCACCAAGGTGGAGCGCCAGCGCCGGCTTGTCTGAATTCAAGTTCTGAATCCAACGCGCAAACCGGGAGACAAGCTCCGATGGCACCGAGATTATCGTGTCCCGCCTAAGAGCCTATCCCAGTAGGACTCCCGTCGCCGCGCTTGCTGCGCACCTCGCCTGCTTCGTTGCTCCTCGCTTTCATACCGACGGGTATGCGCACTCGTCGCGCCTCGCAGTCGAGGTTGCTCGCTGCGCCCGGCTCGNNTCCGTCCTACTGGGATAGGCTCTAAGCGAACTCTGCCTTGTCGGATCCGAACAGATTGTAATTACGGCTTCTCGGCTACCCAATGCCCCGGAAGGGCGCGCCATTTTCCATCCGCCAGATGCATCCACTCGTCGTTCATCCAGCTGTACCCTTTTTTTGGCGCCGACCAGAAGCCGGAAACCCAAGCGAAGGTCTCACCGTTGTAGTGCCAATGGCCACGGATCAAGACCGCATTAGGAGAGGGCGGAGGATCCGACGATTCGAGGAGTAGTGGCAGCGGCTGCTCCGCAACGATCAATGGAGTTTTCGGTTCAACTGGTTCGAACACGCTGAGCGCCTTAGCCTTTGCGCCGCCGACCCAATAGCCATCGCGAAATGTCCACTTACCGTTGTCGCTTGCCCAACGTACCGACTGCCAAAGCGCACCGGGCCGAGGGGGCTCCTCCCAGCGCCCTTTGAACCACAGTAGCTTGTTTCCGCTCCATTTCCAGTGACCGTCGATCCATTCCGCAGTGACCGAGGGCGGCTCCGTGCGCGGTCTATCTTCTTTGTCGGCGGGTGGAGGTCCCGGGACCGAGACCTCCGGCGTCGGTACGTTCTTCGACGTAGGTTTTACGTCCGACATCGCAATGGCCGGTGCCAGCAGAACCGTCGCGACCAAAAACGAGCGCATCCACATCCTCTTCTCCATCGTTCTATTTCGTGGAGCTCTTGGGGTGACCGGCTCCATCGTAAGATTCCAGCTCGAGCGTGTTCCAGCGCTGCTTCCTGGCCAAGATTACAGCATATGGTTCAGGGGACTCTCCGGATCGAGTCGACCACTGAACGAGTAGGTATGAGCTGACGTCGGCGCATCTCGGTGGCCAGTGCACCACCACTCCGCACCGTTCGTCTTCTCGCGCTCTTTGACACAGAACGGGCATGGAGGATCGATCTGCGGCAGTCCGTCCATCGCGCTAAAGTCTTTCGGACGAACCACCAGCACCGGACAGGGCGCGAGTCGCATGGTGTGCTCAGCGACCGACCCCATCATGAAGCGGCGAAATCCACGTGTCCCATGTGAGCCGACGATCACGAGGTCGGCACGAATCTCGGTTGCCAATCCGGCGATCTGACCCGCAATACTGCCTAAACGAACATGCACGGTGGGACTTAGCGTCTTGACACCAGCGTGTTCACTACGAAAACGATCAAGTGCCCGAGCGGTCTCCTTCGTCAAACGGTCACGCACGCCGTGCGCCATTGCTGTGACCGTCTGATGATGGTCGACAGCGCGAAATAGGTGGAGAGTGCTGTCGTCGATGACGGACATTACGTGCAACTCCGCATTGTCGTTCCGTCGAGACTCAGCGAACGCGTACTCGAGAGCACGGCTCGCGGACTCAGAGAAATCGAAGCCAACCAAAATTCGAAAAGGGGTAGCCATGGTGTCCTCCGTCAGGTGCTGGAATAGTTGTCATCACCCCTGTGGGTTGCCTGCTGGTTCAGATGACCTAATTGCATAGGTCATTCCAACGTCTTCCCTGGCTCTGTTTGGAAAAAGCGCGCAAAATAAGCGGACCAGCGCTGCCGAGACGCAAATTGTGCGGATGCGATGTTCGTAGTTTGTTGCCGCGTCAAGCTCACCGTTCCGCGGACAGGATCATCTAAAGCGGATTCAGGAGGAAGCCCAGGCGATCGTCAAGAGCGCGCGCCAAAGTCGCTGATACGAAATGTTTGCCGCAGTTCAGCTACATCCGCCTCGAGCGAAACTGGGCGCCTGTGACTCTAGGGCATGCCGCCTGTTCAAACCTCCCTTGCCGCTGAGACGAGGTGGTCTTGCGGAAAAGAATGCAGTACTCTCCATCAGGACATGAAGCTCTCCCGCGCCTGCACATACGCCTTCTACGGACTCAGCTACATTGCGGGTCAACCTCGCGGTCGCTTCGTGCCCGCTTCCGAAATTCACGAGCAGTACGGCGTCCCCGAAAAACACCTGGTGAAAATATTTCAGACGCTCGTGAGAGCAGGAATCCTCACCTCAGCGCGCGGTGTGAATGGCGGCTTCTCACTTGCCAAACCACCTAGCAAGATCTCGGCGCTTGCGGTCATCGAGGCGCTCGAAGGACCCATCAACACCGGCTGTCTGCTGCTAGGCCAACCGTGCGATCACGACGTGAGTTGCCACATCAACGCGGTCTGGCGCAAAGCCCAGCACCAGATGTTGGTGGTCCTGCGGCAATCAAGTTTAGCCGATATGGCGCCGTCGCCGAACTTCCGACCGCCACAACTTCGAATCCTAGAACGACAATAAACTCAAGCCGTTATCACGACACCTGCCTCGCTGTCGAACAAAAGTAGTAAACTAGGTCTTCTTTATGTGTTTTAGTAAAGGTCGAGGGCCGATGAGGAAAGCGGAGCGCTGCAAATGGTTTGTCGTCGGGTTCACCTTCGACGACATCGTGGTCTCCTGGCGAGGATCGGAATTGGGTCGGGCGCTCCTGGACGCGTGGCGAACCACTGGATGTCCGGCCGGAGTAGAAATTCTTCAGACCTCTGGTGAGAGCGAGTACCTGATCTATTGGTTTCTCTCGCAAGGAGCTGTGCGGCTGCTCAATGATCGAGACATCGAGTGGCGCACCTTCTTTCTTGGAGAGTGTGCCCAACCGCCCGATGGAGCTCTCAACGTTTTCGAGGAAGAAGCTGGAGGCATCGACGCCGATGCGCGGAACGAACAATGATCGAGATTCTGAAAGAGGCGCATACGCAGCTTCGCCAAGCAATCCGATTGGCCGGAAACGTTATGGATGGAGTTCGATCTGTGTGGAAAGCGCCGGCGACTGAATTAGCCTCGTTGTTTCAAGTCGGCAGTATCGAAGACGAACTCCCACCGATCGTAACGCCCGATTGCGCGTTTCCCGATCTTCGAAAATATCTTCAGCCCGATAGCTTAGTGCTCGACGTCGGATGTGGACACGGCCGCCATCTATCAACGATCGAAGCACAGGGATTTCGAGTCGTCGGTCTCGATTGCAACCACGTACCTTTGGCGAAATTGCAAAAGCAGAAAGCGAACGTGCTCATTCAGGCGAATATTTTCGCGCTTCCGCTTCGAGAACAGTGCATCGACGCGATAGTGGCCTGGCAAGTTGTCTGCCAGTTCCCGGCTGCGCGACAGACTGCGCTCTTCGCGGAGTTTCACCGAGTGCTCAAGCCCGATGGGCTTGTGGTACTGGCTGGCTGTTTCGAAAACCCGGCGTGGAATTCCACGCGCTCGTGCGGTGTCAGCTCCCAGCAATCACTTGAGTCCATCTTGCCACCGGGGTTCACGCTCTTCGACTCCGAACTCCAAACGACACCAACGTGGCCCAATGCCCGTTGGCAGTGTTTGGCCCGCAAGGTTGATGCTCACCGAAACGAACAGTCACGGCCGCTGAGGAGCACACAATGAGCAGCGATGGCGTGACAGGTGGGATCTTGCCGGTTCTGACGGATATGGCGACAGTGCTCTTTCCCGGAATGCGCTGGTCGCTTCCGCTCCGAGAGAACCACCATTGCTCGACAATACGCAGCGCCGTCGCCTCACACGATGGCGTTCTCGCTGTATTTACGGCGCGCGCGAAGAAGACCGCTTCTAATCGCTACAATCTGTACGAAGTGGGAACGCTCGCTCGCGTCACCAATCTCGTACGGTGCAGCTGTTGCGGCGAAGCGACCGCGCAGATCGTCGGCCTCCGAAGGGTGAGGGCCATCTCTTTTGCGGACAAAGACGATTTTCATCTCGTAGGGTTCACGCCGATCGCCGATCATTCAGAAGATCCGGAAACGATCGGTGCGCTCGTTTCCGCAGTGCGCGATGCAGCAACGACAATGAATCGCCTATTTCCGCGTTGTCGATACACCACCCGAGCGAATGAGTACGGCCGAATGGTGAACGCGCCCGAAGATCTGCTGGGCGCGATCATTGACCTTCTCTTTTACCTTCCCGTCGCCGAGCGACAACGGCTATTAGAAATGGATCCGCTCAGCGCGCGCCTTGAATGGGCCCTGCACGAATTTCAGAAGCAATTGGACCGTTGCATCACGAGCCCTCCCAAGCGTGTCCAATTGACTCTTCTCCATTGAACGTAAACCAGCGGGCAGCCGTCGTGTCGGAACCGCCCTGCTTACATCCATTGAGAGAGTACGTCGCCTTTGAGGTCTGCCATCCGGCAGACGAACACGCCTTCGCGCCGTCGAGACTCTCGATAGAAAACCTCAAGCTCCGAGCCGCAAGCCAGATGCCACTGGGAACGGCGTCGATCCCGTCGAAGT
>PLXG01000024.1 GCA_003153195.1 Myxococcales bacterium | reverse complement strand
TCGCGCACGCCCACCTTGCCGAAGTCGTGCAAGAGCCCGGCGTATTCGAGCTCCTTCAGATCGTCGGCATCGAACTGCTGGGACGCATACGGCCCGGTCTCGGTGCGGCCCACGTTTTCCGCCAGCACCACCGTCAGTTTCGCCACTCGATTGGAGTGCCCCGAAGTGGTCGGATCGCGCGCTTCGATGGCGGTCACCGACGCGGAGATGAACCCTTCGAACAGCTTGGAGATGTCGTCGTACAAAATCGAATTCTCGAGCGAAATGCCGGCCTGCGACGCCAGCGTGCGCGCCATCTCCTCGGCGCCGGCATCGAACGGCACCACCTGCGTATCGAAATCGCGCAAAAGCGTGATCTCATCGCTGCTCTCTTTGCGCTTGTTGATGAGCTGAATGACGCCGATGACCTCGCCGGCCTGATTGGCCATCGGCACGGTCAGCATCGAGCGCGCCTGATAACCGGTGCGCTGATCGATGGTCTTGTCGTGGTGAAAGCCCCACGGATTCTTGTCCACCTCGTCGAGCCTGTAGAGGTCGGGGATGTTGATTACCTCGCCGGAGAGCGCCGCCCGTCCGACAATGGAGCGATCGTCGACGGGAATGGTGAAGGTCTTGAGCTCCGCCATCGCCACCGGCATCGAGGCGTTCTGCGTCACCGTGAAGCGCAAGGTGCGCTTGAGCGGATCGAGCGCGCGCCCCTCGACGATGTAGACCGATCCGGCGTCAGCACCGGTCACATAGCGCGATTTCTCCAGGATGAGCCCGAGCAGCTTGTCGATGTCGCGCTCGGACGAGATGGCCCGCGCGATCTCCACCATTTCGCTGATCTCGTAGCGATAGCGATCGGCCGATCGTCCGCGCTCGATGGCCTGCGCTTTGAGCGCGCCCAGATCGAGGAAGTTTCGCAGGGTCACCGCCAGCCGCGCGCGACCGATCGGCAACGGCATCAGCGCGATGTCCGACGTTTCACGCAACGCTTCGAGACCGGTGAAATCCTCATCGCGCCCGATGAACACCAGCAGAACGGCCCCAACCTGCGTCCGCTCCAGAAGTGGCTGGAGCTGGGCGTTGTCTCGCGCCAGCTTCGCCTCGGCGAACAGCAGCGTACTCACACCGACGCGAACTTCGATGAACCCGGCGCCGGCACCCGAAACCGAGTAGGTGCTGGCGTCCTCGCCAAACACGCGTCGGAGATCGTCGAGCGAGCGAATTTCGTCAGACAAAGTGGCGCTCATTTGGCGGGAGTCTTCTCGGCATCGCGTGCGGTCTTCTCGGCGTCACGCGCAGTCTTTTCGGCGTCGCGGCGATCGTACGCTTTGATGATCTGTTGTACCAGCGGATGACGAACCACATCCACCTCGGTGAACGTGCAAAAAGCGATTCCAGGAATGTCACCCAGCAGCTGCCGCGCTTCGTTCAGCCCCGAGCGCTGTCCGGTCGGGAGATCGATTTGGGTCACGTCGCCGGTGATGACCGCCTGCGAACAAAAGCCGAGGCGCGTCAAAAACATCTTCATCTGCTCGCCAGTGGTATTCTGCGCCTCGTCGAGGATGACGAACGAATCGTTCAAAGTTCGTCCGCGCATGAACGCCAGCGGCGCCACCTCGATGGTGCCGCGCTCGATGAGCAGCTCCGCGCGCTCGAACTCCATCATGTCGTAGAGCGCGTCATAGAGTGGCCGCAAATAGGGATTCACTTTTTCGGCCAGCGTGCCCGGTAGAAAGCCGAGCTTCTCGCCCGCTTCCACCGCGGGCCGGGCCAGCACGATCCGCTTCACCTTCTTGTCGGTGAGCGCCCGCACCGCCATCGCCATCGCCAAGTAGGTTTTGCCGGTACCGGCCGGACCGATTCCGAAGACGACGTCGTTCTCGCGAATGGCATCGACGTAACGTTTTTGTGCCAGGCCCTTCGGCGCGATGGAGCGCGCGTGCGAAGCCTGCAGCACCGTGTCGCGAAAGACCTCTTTGATCTGCACGTGCTGATCGGCCGACAGCACGCCGGCGGCGCGTGCGATGTCTTCGCCTTGTAGCGCAGTGCCTTTTTTCGCCAAACTATAAAGCTGCTCGAGCAGCGACCGCGCGGTGGCCACGCGCTCGACGTCGCCCACGATGGTGAGCTCATTGCCGCGCACGTGAATGGAGACGCCGAGCTTCTGCTCGATGGTCTTGAGGTGGGCGTTGTTCTGCCCGTATAGCGTCATGGCCAAGGCGTTGTCGTCGAGGACGACGCGCTCTTTGCCCGCCGGCTCATTCACTTTTGGGACAGCGCTATCTGCACCGTTCGTTTGCACTCGCTCTCCGATGGGTCTAGCCTCGCTCATTAATACGTTATCATTTTGGAGCGATCATGGCGATGGTGCAACGTGGCGACAACTTTGGCGAGCTGGTTTCGATCATGCAACGTCTCCTTCAGCCCGACGGATGTCCCTGGGATCGCGAGCAGACCTTCGAAACGCTGAAGCCCTTTTTGATCGAGGAGTCTTACGAAGTGCTCGAAGCGATCGAGGCCAATGACGTGCCCGAGCACTGTGAGGAGCTGGGCGATCTGCTGTTTCAGATCGTCTTTCAAGCGGAGCTGCGCGCGCGCGAAGGCAGCTTCGGCATCAACGACGTCGTGTCCGCCATCGCGCGAAAGATGATTCGCCGCCATCCGCACGTGTTCGCCGACGCCACCGTCAAAGATTCGACCGAGGTGCTGGCCAATTGGGGCAAGCTCAAGGCCGACGAGCACAAAGAAAAAGGCAAGGTGCGCCGCACACTCGACGGCGTGCCGACGGCCCTGCCAGCGCTCCTTCGCGCGCAACGCATCGGGGAAAAGGCCGCCGCAGTCGGCTTCGATTGGCCCGATGTGAAGGGCGTGCGCGACAAGGTGACCGAAGAGCTGGCGGAGCTCGACGAGGCGATGGTAGGCGGTAAAAAAGAGGAGATCACCCATGAGCTCGGGGACCTGCTGTTCGCGCTGAGCCGCCTGGCCGCCAAGCTCGACATCGTGCCCGAAGACGCCTTACGGAGCGCGCTCGGACGTTTTCAAGGCCGCTTCGAGGCAATGGAAGACATCGTAATTACTGAAGGAAAGCAGATCAAAGGGCAGTCACTGGCGGAGCTCGATGCGCTCTGGAATCGCGTCAAACAGGCGCAGGCGGGAATGCCTAAAAAATAGGCGATCACAGGAGACCACGTCGTTTCACGTGAGTTACACGATTGTTGACTCAATGATTCACAGGTTATCCCCAGATCGAGTGGTACCGTGTTGCACACAGAGGCGTGCAGTTACACAACGCGAGTTGCCCGCAGAGCTTGACAGTTGACGACGCGCCAAGTACTAATTCGAGGCTTTTTTGAGGAGTGATTCGTGGCGAACGTAGCATCGGCAGAAAAACGAAACCGTCAGCGCATCCGCAGACGCGAACGAAATGTTTTCCAACTCTCTACTGTCCGCACTTTTGTGAAGCGTGTGCGAACGGCGATCGAAGCCAAAGACGGCAAGAAGGCGCAAGCGGCCCTCAAGATCGCGATTCAGAGCATCGATAAGGCCGCCCAAAAAGGCGTCCTCGATCGCAAGGCTGCGGCGCGCAAGATCTCGCGCCTCACCGTCGCAGTTAACCGCGTCGCCTAGAGCACGATCCACTCGGTCTGATCCCGGCGTGTTCGCCCTCAAGACGCCTGTGACGGCGTCTCGGGCTCACCCTCGCTTGGTCGGTCACGTTGCCGCACCACGGTGCGGTACTTCCTCGTTTACGTTCGCTGCGCTCACCGCGCTCGGTCGCAAATGCGTACGCTCATTGTTGAACTGTCTGTTCGCGGTGCTCGCACTCGGGCTTCGCCCGGCTCGCATTCGCGTCCCTCCCGCGCTCCGGGCGTGCGCCGTGCTCAGCCTCGATTGGCTCGCGCTCTTTCGTCTTGTGGTCTAACTTCCGCTCGCGTCAGCTCCACGATCAATTGTTCTACGATTCGATCGTCATCTAATCGAGAGGACTTTATCGCGCAATCGGCGCGATAGAGCGCGTCGTGGTATCGCTCTATTTTAGCGCGGTCGAGTCGGCGCGCCTGCTCGATGATTCCGTCGACGAAAAAGGGCGGCACACCGAGCGCCGGCGCGAGCTCGTTGCGCGGCGTTCCCCGTTTGAGCAGCTCCTGCGCCTTCCACAATTGTCGGACATGGCGAGTGAGCATGGCGATGATCCGCACCGCCGGTTCGCGCACCTGCTGCATCGATCCCAAAATCGCCAGCGCATCGCCGCGACGTCCCTGTCCCACGGCGTTGCCGAGCTCGAAAATATTTCGCTGACGTCCGCCTGAGACCGCGGCCT
>PLXG01000154.1 GCA_003153195.1 Myxococcales bacterium | reverse complement strand
TCCTTGCTGCCGACGACGATCAGGTTCATGCCGACCTGCACCTGAACCGACTTGCCGTCGATGGTGATGGGGGCCTTGCCGTTGACGTACCAGCCGAAGCTGCCGGTCGAGAATTCACGCGGCTCGGCGACCATGGGAAATCCGCCCACATCGATCTTGAGCGGCTCTGCTTTGGCGAGGAAGTCTGCACGAGGAATCGGACATATCGTTTTGGGGGGCATCCGCCCATTCTACCTGAATTTCTTCAATTCCGGCGAACGGCGGAGTGCGATAGTCTCTTTATCGAATGGCTTCGCCGTCTGTCGTCGAGAGTCCTAGCGCGAACGCGCGCCGTGTCGTCCATTGCGGCGATGCGATCACCTGGCTGCGCGAGCAGAAAGTTCTCGCCGGTGCGAGCGTGATCACTTCCCTGCCCGACGTTTCCGAGCTCGGCGGACTCGACATTGCGTCCTGGACGAGCTGGTTCGAAGCCGCCGCGGAGCTCACCATCGCATCGACACCGGACGACGGCGTGACCATTTTTTTTCAGAGCGACATTCGCCACGCCGGCCTGTGGATCGACAAGGGGGCGATGGTGGCGCGGGCAGCCGAGCGCGCGGGCGCCAGCTTGCTGTTTCACAAGATCGTCTGCCGAAAATCGCCGGGAACCCTCACCATCGGACGCGCCAGCTATTCGCATTTGATCGGATTTTCGCGCGACGTTCGCCCATCGCTCAGACGTACCACCGCCGACGTGATCGCCGACGCCGGCTTCATGCCCGGACAAAAGTCGATGGGAGTGAACGCCTGTATCGATGCCTGCCGGTTCATTCTCAACGAAACCACAACGCGCACTGTAGTCGATCCGTTTTGCGGATTCGGCACGGTGCTGGCGGTGGCCAACTCGCTCGGGCTCGACGCCATCGGAGTCGACTTGTCCGCCAAGATGTGTCGACGCGCGCGCAACCTAGAGATCGGAGCATGAGCAGTCCCGCGCAAACCGAGACGCCAGTTCGTCGTGCCGTCTGCGATCGTTGCCGTCGCGCGCTTTCGGTCTGTTACTGCGCGCATCTGCACACGCTGCCGACCAGAACGCGCGTCATCGTGGTGCAACATCCGCGGGAAGAGGGCAAAGCCATCGGCACCGCGCGCATGGCGCATCTGTGTCTGCCCAACTCGGTTTTGCGCGTAGGTCTCGATTTTTCCGTCGACGAAGTGGTAGCGCCAGCGCTCGAAAGTCCGTCGCCGGCCTACCTGCTTTTTCCCAGCGAGCGCGCGGTGGATGTGCGCGACTTGCCGCGCGACCCGGCCATCACACTGGTCGTCGTCGACGGTACTTGGTGGCAGGCGCGCAAGCTACTCAAGCTCAACCCGGCGCTGTCGGCGCTTCCCCACCTGGGATTTTCGCGCGCGCAACCGAGCGAATATCGCATTCGTCGCGAGCCAGCGGACTTTTGCGTCTCGACCATCGAAGCGCTCGCCGAAGTGCTGAATGTGCTCGAGTCCGAAGCCGGCGAACCCATCGACACCTTCAACAGACTGCTCGATCCGTTTCGCGCCATGGTCGACCGGCAGATCGAATTTCAAAACAAAGTTCGTTCGCAGCGCCACCGCAAGCTCAATCGATTTCCGCGCGTGGCCCGCCGCCCTACGCTGTCGATGCGCCTTGGCAAAATGTGGGATCGACTGGTGTGTGTACAGGGCGAGGCGAACGGCTGGCCGCGCTTCCATCCCGACAAGCAGCCGGCCGAGATGGTCCACTGGGTCGCGCACCGAGTCGCCACCGGAGAAACCTACGAAGCGATCATTCGTCCGCGAAGACCGCTCGCACCAGCCACGCCGACGCACATTCGCCTGCCCGAAGAGAAGCTCACCCACGGCATTTCACTGGAAGAGTGGCGAACCACGTGGTCCAAATTTCTACGGCCAGATGATGTGGTCGCGCATTGGGGCGGATTTGGGCGCGAGCTCGCCACGCAAGATGGCCTTCCGTTTCCCCCGCTCGGCATCGATGTTCGCGGAGCAGTCCGACAGCTCCTTCACGAGCGGATTGGCACGATTGAGAACTGCGAGCTGCGACTCGAGACCGACGTGGGCGTGAATCTTCTTCAGGGCCGCGCCGGTGATCGATTGAGCGCGCTCGTGCGCGTGCTGCGCGCCCTTCGCAAGATCTGACTCGCTGAACCAACCCGCGGGAGCCGGTCACTGGAGTTGCCGTACGCCGATCCACTCGCCACCTTGGTCGAAAATGTTTCAATGAATTCGCGGTGCGAGATTGGTCTTCAACTTGCTCGTGAGACCGTCATCTATTTGGGGGGAAGAGGTCATGAGAAAATTACTCGTCACGATGTTGCTCTCGATTCCTGCGATCGCGTCAGCCGCCGCACCCGTTCCGCGCTCAGCTTGGATCAAGCGCCCCGCGGCAGTGCGCGATCTCCATCTCAAGTTCAATGAGCCGGCCAAGGACTTCAGCGTGAAGCGAAACTACGACAACGGCGGCTTCAACTAGATCGACATGAGCACCCAAAAGGCTGGTTTCATCAGCCGCACCGGAGATATCAAGGTCACCGGGAAATTGGTTCCCGCCAACCAGCTACCTTAAAGACTCGGTGAAGCTGGGCCGGCAGCCCCCAGGGCGGCCGCACCACTGGTCAGCGAAGTCGGAATTATTCCTTAACAATCAATACTATACCGATGTCAGGTTGGGCACACCCCTTGCTTTAATTCGTGCCGTGACCCTTCGTCGCCACGCCGCGCTTTGCTCGCTCGTTTTCATGCTACTGCTCGGTCAGGCCGCGTGGGCGAAGCCGGCTGTCGTCATCTATCCCGGCAGCTTCGATCCTTTTCACGAGGTGCATCGGCAGGAGCTGACGCGGGTCATGGAAAAGCTGCGCGCCGCGCATCCCGAGGGCGTGTCGGCCATTGTGCTGCCCAATCATGATGCGCCGGTTCACATTCCAGGCGGGCACTATGTCTTCTCTGCTGCGCAGCGCGAAAAGCTGGCGGCGCTGGCGGTGGCCGATCTGCCGGCGGTTCGCGTTCACACTCCGTTTTCGAGCGAGCTCGGAACGGTCAGCCAACTCGAACGCGTACAGGCCGAGCAAAATGTCGGACAAGATGTCTATCTCCTACTCGGGTACGACGCCTACCGCGGGCTTTCCGCGTGGGAGGGTCACGAGCGCATTTTAAAAGAGATGAACCTGGTGGTATCGGCGCCGTCGGAGGAGCGCGCGCGTTTGCAGTCGCCCGGCGAGCTCCTTGGAAACAGTGGACGCGCATTTAGGCCGATCGGCGACGGCAAATTCGAAAGCGAGCTCGGTCGCAAGATCCTCTACCTCGACATTCCGGTGCCGCCTTTGCGCGCACGAACGATCTTGATGAACCTGATGGGGCATCGCCCCGTCGCTGGAATGATTCATCCCGCGGTCGGAAGAGAGCTCGAGAAGCGCGACTACGAGAGCGCGCTCGAGCTGTCGGCCAAAGCGATCAGCCGAAGTGTGAAGAGCGAGATCGAGCAGACGCTCGGCGCAAAACTGTCAAAGAGGGCGTCGCAAGATGGCGCGCTATCGATGGCGCTGGTGTCACTCGATCCGCAGTCGACACCGCAAAGTCTGGCGCTGCTGGCCAAACGTATCGAGCGCCAGACACGCATCTCGGTTTCGCCATCGAGGCTGGAGAACTTTGCGCGCTCCGAAGCGCATCAAACGTTGTTCTATCCGAAAGACGAAGCGCGAGGTGCGCATGCTGCGAGTCGCTAGAAGACTGCTCGGCTCGTGCGCGATTTTGCTGTTCTGCGCGAACGCACAGGCCGCGCCGGTGCGCTACGAAAAGATGGTTCGCCGCATCGACCTGGTGAAATTGAAGGCGGGCGATATCTTGGAGCCGCGGTTCGCCAAGACCATGATGGCGGGCGCGAAGATCGAAGCGACATTCGGTAAGCAATCGACCTTTCAAGGCCCAGCAGTCGAGAAGCTGTTCGCCGACACGCTAGTGGCGCTCAAGAAAGAGGGATTGGTACGACCAGATCTCCCCGGTCGCACCGACGGTGTCTTTGTCACCACCGATCTGCGAAAGTTTCCCGAGTTCATGAAAGATCTTAGGCGCGCACGAGTCATCTTGGCGCCGGTCGATCCGAAACGCGTGGCCACCTACGATCGCCGATTTTTACTTTCTGCGCTGGCGGCATTCGATCGCGCAGCAAAAGCAAAGAGCGAAAGCGAGCGCGAACGACACGTCGCCAAAGCGGCTCAGCTCGCCCGAAGATATTTTCTGGAGCGCCCGCGCGCGTCGGACAAGAACGCTCGGCCGGAAATCCTTCTCGGCGGTGGCGCGAAGATCCTCGAGATCCTGCGCTAGAGCGAGTGATATTCTTCGGTGAGTAGGTAGCCGTCGCCCATATTGGTCGCGCGCGNNGCCTGCTGAAGCGCTCCGGCGGAAAGTCGCGCCACCGACGCATCGCCCTCGATGCGCGAAGGTGGTCCCGCCTCTTTGGTGAGCTCGGCGGTGACCTGCGAAAAACCTTCGCTGATTGCGTTCACGCTGGTTTCACGTCGCACCGCAATCAGCGATGCGAGCGTGTCGTTTTTTCCAAACGTCAGCCACAAGCTTCGAATCGGAGCGGCGGCGAACCCGGAGGGAAGAAGCTGCGCGGAAATGTCGCGACAGTCGAGATCGATGCTCGATTTTCCCGACACGCAAGTGCCCGCATGTGCCTTGGCCCACACCAGCACATCCGCGCGCGTCGTTTGATCGAGGGCAAAGCCGAGCGCTGGACGCGCCAATGCGATCTTCGCACCGCGATGGGAAGCAGCAAAACGCGCGAGCGCCGCCTCTCTTTGTGCCGGCGTCTGCTGCTTGTCGAGCCCGAGCGGACACACACCATGATGTCCCATTCCCAAGTAGGGCAGCAGCGGACGTCCAGCCGGCGTGTGCGCAAATCCGATCACCGCGGTTGCGACGAGCGCGAGCCCAGCGAAAGCAGCGAGAATTCGCCTCATCTTAGTGGCCCACCACCGACGCTTTGAACGCCGCCGAGGTCACCACCGGCGCGAAGCAGCTGGTCACGTCATTCGGATCCGCGCTGCCGCCGGCACCGTGCTTCACTCCACTGTTGGTGAGCGCCGAAACAACCACGTTGGAGACGAAGTAGTCGAATTGCGCGCTGGTGATGTTCAGCCCGGTGTGCGCGGTGACCATGTCCTGCTGACCGGGATACATCTTGTTGTCGGTGTAGGCGATCGAGGTCGGTCCGCCATACGCGAAGACCAGAAAGGCCGCCAGGTTTCCCTTGAAAG
Source organism: Myxococcales bacterium (assembly GCA_003153195.1). Taxonomy (GTDB): domain Bacteria; phylum Myxococcota_A; class Polyangia; order Palsa-1104; family Palsa-1104; genus PALSA-1153. The sequence continues at coordinate 6,891 of PLXG01000154.1, read as the reverse complement.
CGGCGGCGTTGTCGGTGGTCGACGCCGGCGTGCCCGAACCAATCTTGGAGAACGAATCGCCGAGGTTGGTGGTGCCGTTGGCGGTGACCTCCGCATTTACCAGCGTGAAGATCTCTTCGTTGACGGCCACGAACGCGGTGGCGCCGTAGGTCTCGAACGCGTTCTTTCCGCTCGAATCGCACTTCAGCGCCGCGCCCGGCCCGGTCGCGACCGTCGCCATGTCGGCAGTGGAAGTGGCGTCATCGCCACCACAATTCGAAAGCGCCAAAAGTGAAGCCGCGGCCAACAAAGATCTCGTGAGCATGGAGTTCCCTCCCAATGAGGAATGTGTTTGAAGGAAATACGTGAGCGGCCGCTCGATCGTTACGGCTCGCCCAAGGATTCAGCGCAAGCAACTAGATGCTATTGATTTTTAGTCAGCGGAGGGGGTGTCCCTAGAGCACGGTTCCGGCCGCGAAATCGGCGGCGATGGAATCGGCCACCTTTTTCACTTCCGACGCCGGCGAAAACAGCAGGCCGAGCTCACGGTTGTTGATGAGCGAATTGGTGGTGAAGTTCTGCGAGCCGATGAACGCAGTCTTGCCGTCCACCACGATCGCTTTGCCGTGAACGTACGGTTTGGAGAGCTGCTTGATCAGCACGTGATGCTGCTTGAGCAGCGCGACGGACTGGGTCTGATCGTTCGACGCGCTGGCGTCAGACAAAACCACGCGCACTTGCGCGCCGGCGTCGCCCTTCATCGTGAGCGCGCCGACCACTTGATAGTCGCTCAGCGACTCGACCTCCAGGTCGACCGACGTCGTGGCGCTGGCGATGAACGCACTGATGCTGTCGCGGGCATTGACCGGGGATAAAATGAGCGGCCCCGCGAAACTGACGTCCTTGGCGGCGAAATCGGCTTGAAAGACCGCTTCGGCTTCGGCGACGTCAGCGACCCCGCTGTCGATGGCCAGGTACTCGCGATTGTCAGTAGGCGAGCTCTTGGTCGCGTTCATGGTCATGATCCACGCCTGCGCACCGTCGAGGATCACGCACTTTTCGTGCGTGTAAGTATATTTCGCCGACGCCCACACGACGTTCACGCCGGCGTTCTTGAGCGTGTTGTAGCTCGAGGTGTTGGACGATCCAGCGTCGGGAAATGTCTTATTGAGGATCACCTTCACGTCGTGCCCGGCATTTTTCTGCGCGATGATCGCGTTTATCACGTCGGTGTTCGAAAGCAGGTACATGGTCATATGCACGGAGGTGGTCGCGTTTTGAATCGCGGTCACCAGCGCCTGCCCGCCGTCGCTCGGCTCGACGATGATCTGAACGTTCGACGCAACCACGACGCCGGTCGCGGCCATCGATCCATCTTGGTTCGAATCTCCCGCCAGATCGGCGGAGCTCGGACCGCCGTCCGACATCGTGAGTGCGGAATCGCAGGAGTCCAGCGCCAGAAGTGCGAAGGAGAAAACGAACCATCTCAATTTTTTTGGGTACATCAACGAGCGCTCACGATACCTGAGCCGATTGAAAAAAGACATCGCGAGGCGCCTGAACCGAGGAGGGGTACGCCCCGCGATGCCAGCGGCCCAATGAAGAACCACCGAGAAGCTCAGTGCCGCGACGGCGAAATCTGATGAATCTTTTTTTGATTATTTTTACTGAGGACTTCCACAAGCTTGCGATGCATCGGTGACACTTGGATCATAATTGAAGTTCGCATTCCCGTTGATCGACAGACGTTTTGCCCGCAGCACTCCACTCAGCCCCATCCCATCGCCCGAAATAAACGCGGCATTCGGCGCATAGACGAATGCATTGAAGCTGACTTGGCCGAGTTGGACCGCCGATCCCGCCACCCAGAGGCGAGTATGGGCGGGCCTACCGAACGATCCAAAGGCTTGGCCGTAGTCAGAAAACGTTCCAGACACCACGATGTCGAGCTCAGCGCCGTCATCGAGCACCACATCCCAGTTGGCTTGAAGATAGACATTTCCTTGGACGAACAGTCCGACGTGACCGTGAACGCGCGAGGTGACGCGCGCATTGGGCGCTGTCCAAATTCCGCCGGGAAAGTAGAATTCGCCACAAGTCAGATCCGCGATGAGCGGATTGGCGAGGTTGGTCAGGTCCGAAATGAGGCCAGGATCCAGCGAAGCGTTGTCATTTTTATTTTGGCGGTCGGCGACCGCCTTGGCGATGTCGAACGGAATGGTGTTGGAACAATCACACGGGAGAGCAATATTCGTTTCGTAGACGGCCGGGTGGGCGCTATTCGCGTCGTACTCCCCTTCATAATAGAGCGTGTGATCGATTTGAAATCCAGTGCTCTCGTTGCCAGCCACGAACGCATCGCCGGTCACGAAGATCGGATCCGTGGAAGTGTTGGTCAGATCGCCACCGCTGTGCAGGTCACCGATGATATGGCCGCCTCCGCTGAAGGTCATGCCCACATCGCTTCCCACCGACGCCTTCGGCATGTCGTCCTGCGTGCCCTGCGATCCCATGGGCGACATGGTGCCGACGTTCAGCCTTCCGTCTTGGTCGAGCTCATCGCAGGTGCAGATGGCGTAACTTCCGAGCTTGGCTGCGAGCGCACCGGCGCAGCTGGCGTCGTCGCCTCCGCCCAAGCGAATGGGCGTGCCCGGCATGCAGGTCAGCGTCTGATTGGCAGACGATGAGAGCAGCTCGATCTTGTTGTCGCAGCCGAACGCGCCCAGCAACATCAGAACGAAAAATCTCATCTCACGGAATGTAGCTCGATCAGGCGGTCGCGCGCTTCACGAACGAATCGTCCCATCGGATAGTGGGCCAAATATTCGTTCAGCGCTGCCTCAGCCTCGGCCGAGCGTCCGCGCTCAAATAGCAATTGTCCGACGGCGTAGGATGCCATTTCACCTTCGGGCGATCGCGGGCTTTGGCGAACCACCCGACGATAGGCGGTGATCGCCTCGTCCGGCTTCTTGTCGACCAGCTGCGAATCGGCGAGCAGCATTCCGGCCGACGCGATCTCGGCTTCGCTCGGGCCCGACTCGAGAGCACGCGCCACCAACGCACGAGACTCGCTCACTTCGCCACGCGACAGCGCCGACTTGGCGCGCCCCAAAAGCTCGGCCGCCTCCACCTGTTTTACGCGATCGTGTTTGATCGCGGGCGCGCTCGGCGAAGGCACCGCCTTTGTTTGTGCAGCCGATGGAACAACCGGTTTCGCAATCGGTGCGGCTACCGGCGCTGCAATTGGTGCGGCTACCGGCGCAGGCGCAACCAGCGCCGTGCCCTCCGGCGATCTCCACTCGTCGCCGGCGTGAAGGAGCGCCAGCTCATGCCCGCCGAGATCGAGAATGCGCACGGTTCCGCGCAGCGTTCGCACGCCCGACTCCATCACCACGAAGCGCGTGCCGAGCACCTCGACGATGAACTTCGGCGTGGTCACTCGAAAGTGTCCGGGCAAAAGACCGGGCGTGACGTCGACATCGACTTCCCCCTTGGTCATCGCTACGGTGCGACTTTCGGGATGAAACTCCATCCGAGTTCCGGCCTGATAGCTCACCTTGGCGCCTGCGAAGGCCACTTGCCCCTCGGTCACCGACGAAAGAACCTGTCCTTCGACGATCGCAGGCACGGCGAGGCTCGACGGCGATCGATGGTGCGCCCACAGGAGCAGCAGCGCCGCCATCGCCGGAAGCGCCGGCAGCGAGATCCAAAGCCACGGACGCCGCGCGCGGCGGAGAGACGAACGCTCCATCTTGCGTGCACTCGCGATCAGCCCATCGACAATTCGTCGCTCGGCCGACCGATGAAGCGGCGGCGGCGTATACTCCTTCAGCGCGCCCATGAGTCCCAAGCGCGCGCGCTCCTGTTGACACGGCGCGCAACCTTCGAGATGCGACTCGACCTCGAGCCCCACCGCGTCGCTCGCGCTTCCGCGCAACATCTCGACCATCTTATCTCGAGCCGCCCGGCAGGAGATCATCGTTCACCTCCGACGGCCTTCTTGAGCATCCCGTCGGCAAGCGAGGCGAGCTCGGGATCGGAGATGATGAGCTTGCGCAGCTCCCTTCGCGCGAAGAACATGCGCGACCTGGTAGCAGCCTGCGTAGCCTTCATGAGCGCGGCGATCTCTTCGACCGACTTGTCCTCGATGACGTAGAGCAACAGCGCGATTCGCTTCTTCGGCGAGATCTGATCGAGCAGCGCGTGCAGCTTGACTGCCAGCCGAGCCGAATCGATGTTGTGATCGTTTTCCGACTGCACCACCGTGAGATGCTTCTCGGCGACGAGCTCGAGCGGAACGTGACGTCTGACTTTTCCGGCGCGCAGATGATGATGCGCGGTGTGCACGGCGATGCCGCAGATCCAGGTGCTGAGCTTGGCCTCGCCGCGAAACCGTGGAAGGTTGCGCAGCGTCTCCACGAAGGTGGTCTGCACCAGATCTTCCAAGTCGGCGGTCGGCCCGATCAGGCGACCGATGACGCGCTGAACGATCGGCGAATACATTTTGAAAAGTTGCTCGATGGCCTCAGGGCGACCCGCCAGGCAGCCCTCGAGACAGGGGTCGTCGGCTGCGAGCTCAGGGGCGGTCCGCATTTGGGCTGGCGTGCTCATTGATTCTTGGACTCTAAGTGCCACTTGCCCGTTGGAATGGTGAAAGTTTATGGGATTAAAAACGATACGCCCAGTGTCGAGCCGAATAAAAATGAGCCGGTATTAACGCCTGGCGCTCCCGCTAACGTAAATTTCTGATTGGGAACGAGCCCTTCCGCGAATATCCAAACGAATGCACGCACCTGCTCCCACAGGCGCACTTCGAGGCGACCCGCAGCGCCAAGACCCGCCGCAAAGCCATAGCTCGAGCCCCCGGGTGCGCCCGAAGTGGCCGCCGCGTTCACATTGTAGATGTGCAGAGAGGCCCGCGGGCCTCCGGCCAATTCGATCCGCGAACGTTGCCACCTCACCAACATGCCGATCCCAAGTGGTACGTCGACCAACGTGACATCGAAACCGGAGCTGGTCGAATCGGGATGGGTGGTGATCGCACCATCGACAAAAATCGAGAGCGGCACTTTCTGAAAGCGTATCTCGGCATGCAGCAGAAGACCGTGCCTGAACCAGGTCGTGTCGGTCGGAACGAAAACGCCGTACGACGCTCCGAGCTCGAAGCGATGAAAGCGCGGCGATGGACGAGCCGGTGTGTATTTGGATTTTGCGACTGGAGAGGACGATCGATTTTGCGGCGGTAGCACTTCGTCCGCGGGTGGAGATTTTCCTGCCGAAGGTTTGGCCGTTTCTGTAGCCTCCTTCTTCTCCGTTTTGGCGCGCTCGGAAAGAAGTGTCCTCACTTTCAGCGCGACCGTCTCGGCGGCACGCCCCGCGCCGAGCGGCTCGAGCTCGGTCTCACGCAGCTCGAGCGTCTCGATGTCGAGGAGGTAGTAGAGCGTCTGTCCATCGTCGCGGCGACTGACCCAGACCGCGACGTGAGCCCCTGCTTCCCGCGCCTCTCGCGCCACCGTTTCGATCTCATCTTTGCCGAGCCCCATCGGCGCCTCGCCCACTTCGATGAGCCGGCAATCGACATCTTGCGAATAGATGCGTAGCGCCTCGAGCAACTGCCCATCTTCGACGGCGAGCCCACGCGGACGGAGGACGACGATCGACTCTGAGCGCGGCGAATTCGAACCATCCTTTTCCGCCGGAGGATCGGCGGCCGAGCCCACGCGCCCTAACCCGAGAACGAGCCCGACCACCAGCGCGTGGATAACGGCGGGTCTCTTCACGGAGAGGAAGATATCACTTACAGCGACTCCACGATCGCGTGCAGCTCGCGCGCATATTGTCCGTTCGGCGCCAGCTGTAGATAGTGCTGATAGGCAAGCTTGGCGGCCTGACTACGACCCGCGCCCTGCTGCGCCGCACCGATGATCAAATAGGCTTGCGCGTTTTTAGGATTGAGCTTGAGCGCTTCGTCGGCGAGCGCGTGTGCGCGGAGCGCGTCGCCGCGCTCGAGCAGACAGAGGGCGAGCATCACGATGCCGCGATCGTCTTTGGAGTCGAGACGGACCGCCTCTTCCAATCGCGCCTGCGCATGCACCGCGTCGCCTTTGTCGAAGAGCGTGCGCCCCTCGGTGAGCAGCCGCTCGAATTCGAGCGCCGACCGAGTGGCCTCGTCATTCACCTCATCATCCACCTTATCGGATGCCTCATTGAACGGAGGCGCTGGCACGACCTCCGGCGCAAGCGCGGCGGTGATCGCTTGCGGCGGCAGTACCTCGACGGCACGCGCATGCGAACGACCTCGCGCAACCGTTCCGATCGCCAGCGCGCACAGGGCCGCCAGGCCCACCATCAGAGTCGCCACTCGCTTGCCACGTCGCACCGGCTTGGGCGCCAGCACAGGCGATGACGCGCGCGAGGTGAGCCAATCTTCGAGCGGCGGTGCGCTCGACTCGACCACGGAATTGTCAGCCTTTTTGCGCAGCAGCTGGAGCGCGGAGAGCTTCACCATCACCGCCAGCATCTGCAGCTGGGGGATTCGCGTCTCGTCGAGAATTTCTTGAATCGTGCGATATCCGTCGAACAGGCGAAGCAGCGCGAAGACTTCGCCCGGCAGCGCGCCGACGGTCTTTTCGAAATTCACTTCGAGCACGGTGTCGAGCGGGGGAAGGGCGCCGGTCAGACGTCGCCACTCGGCCTGAACTCGGGTCGCCTCTTCGGCCAGCGCGCTGGTCGAGAGCTGAATCGTATTCTTTCGTTTGACCACCTTGAACTCGACTGAAAAGTGCGTGTTGGTCCAGGTAAAGAGACGATCGAGCGCCTCGAGCCCCCACGCACGCCCCACTTTCGCGTCGACCACCGCCCCGGCGCGAAAATAGATCTGGGCGACAGCTCCGCCGTCATTCTCACCGTGAA
>PLXG01000416.1 GCA_003153195.1 Myxococcales bacterium | reverse complement strand
GCGAGTAGCCCGGCGTGTTGGCGTTCTCGATGTTGTGGCTGGCGACGGAGGCGAGGCCCCGCTGCGTGCCGAGGCTGTAGCCAGCCTGATTCAGAATTGCGAGTAGGTCAGCGGCCATTACACCCTCCTCGAGAACGAGCCTTGCTCTCGATCTCTGGCGGGTTNNATTCACGTCCCAGCCGATCATAAGCAGTTGGTTTTGGTCTGAGCGCGCCCAGATATCCGCGCACACAGCGCAGTGTTCGGTTGGCCAGCATCAAGTTGAGCTCATCGAGCTCGGACAGCGCCGCTGCCAGCGCGCGAATCTCGTCGAAAGCCTGCGAGAGCTGTGCGGTCAGCTTCGGCTGAATCTGTCGTAGCGACGCGAGCGTGACTTCGGCGAGTGCGTTGGCGGTGGCAAACTCGGCCAACACCGATCCGAGCTCGAGCTGCAGATTTTTCGCGTTGGTGTTGAACAGCGCTCGCTTGGCCGCGCGGTCGAAGAGACCTGCGTGGTTCAGATGCTTGAGGAGCTCGCGTTCGTGGCGCGCGCGCTCAACTTCGTCGGCGAGGGCGTCCCTTAGCCTTTTGGCCACAGCGATAGCAACGTCGAGACTCATCTCGCTCCTTCTCGTACGGTCATCGCTGCGACTGTTCGGCTACTACTTGAACAGGACCTGAAGCTTCGCGTCGAGAACGGCGGCGTTGATGATCTTGTCAGCAATCGCTTGCGGATCTGGATTGTATTCGCCAGCGGCAATCTGCTGGGCGAGCTGTTCAATCCGCTCCGTACGCGCACCGCCTTGGCCGGCTTTCGCCGCGGCGATCTGTGAAGCAGCCTCTGCGGTCTGCGTCACGCTGACAGTATCCTCTTTCCCGCTTCCGCCATCCCCTACGTTCGAAGACTTCTTCGTCGCGGCTGGGACCGTCACCTTGTCTACCGGTCTGATAGAGCCCGTGTCGTTAGTCTTCATCGCGTCACCTACCTCTAATGGTCCTACACTTTACCTATCGACACGCTTTCCGTAGGTCTTAAGGGCCTTGGTGGGATCGACCGGTTTTTCTCCCACGCGGACCTCAAAGTGTAGGTGCGGCCCAGTTGCCCGCCCAGTTTGTCCAACAACTGCAATAGGTTGACCCTTTGCGACGTGCTGACCTTCTTTCACCAAAACTTTCTGTGCATGACCATAGAGGGTAGAGAGCGCACCGTTATTATGGGCGATCTCCACTGAACGTCCGTAACCGCCGCGGCTTCCGGCTTGGGTGACCGTGCCCGCTTCGGCGGCCAAAATGGCCGTGCCTTCAGGCGCTGCCAGGTCGAGCCCGGTGTGAAATTTCTCCAGGCCGTCGAACGGATCTTTGCGCACACCGTAGGGCGAGGTGACCCGAAGCGCGCCACTTTGCGCCGGCGATGCGGCCACGCCACCGGCCAACTGACCCGAGAGCTGCGTGGTGCGCACGTCCGGTGCTGCGCCCGGATCGGCGCCGCCCGCTTGCGCGTCACCCTTCGGTCTCACCGATTGCGCGATGATCGGAGCCAGGCCCAGCCCGCCCGATTTGGCGACTGCGTCGGCGAGCACTTCCACGAACAGCCCGGCATGAATCTGCGCGCCGGCGACGCCGGACGTTCCCTTGAACGCACCCGACGATTCGAGGAGTTGCTTGATCAGCATGCCTTCCAGATCGCGCGACGCTTCGTCGACGTCTTTGGTCTGGAGCGGAGTCTGCTGATCTTGAATCGTGATCATGGCGCTTAGATGACCTCGAGGTCGGCGTCGAGCGCGCCGGCAGCCTTGATGGCCTGGATGATCGAGATGAGGTCGCGCGGCGAAGCGCCGATCAGATTGAGCGCCTTGACCAAATCGTCGACGGTGGTGGTGGCGGGGAGGGCTACCATTTTGTGATTCTCTTCACCGGCACGAACATCCGCCTGCGCAGCCACCACGGTGCGGCCAGCGTTCGAGAAGGCGGCGGTCGGCTGCGAGATGATCGGCCTCTGCGCAATCGACACGCGCAGTCCGCCGTGTGCCACCGCGATGGGACGAATGCGCACGCGATCGCCAGCGACGACTGTGCCGGTTCGTTCGGAAACCACGATCATGGCGCGCATATCGGCGTCGACTTCGACCGCTTCGATCTGCGACATCGATCCGATGAGATCGGTCTTCACTTTTTCCGACATCGCGATCTCGACCGCGGCCGGATCGATCGCCTTGGCCGCATTCTCGTCGCCGAGCGCTTTGTTGATCGCTTTAGCGATGCGCATGGCGTTGGTGAAGTCGGGGCGCTTGAGCTCGAGCACCAGTGGCCCCGCCGTCAGGTTCGGAATCACTGCGCGTTCCACGATGGCGCCGAACGGAATGCGCGCCGAGTTGGTTTGATTCTTGGTCTCCGCGCTGCCGGCGGCACTGGCGGTGAATCCACCCACTTGAATCGGTCCTTGCGCGACGGCATACACCTTACCATCGGCACCGGTGAGCGGTGTGATGAGGAGAATTCCGCCTTGAAGTGAGCGCGCGTCGCCGAGAGAGCCGACCGTCACGTCTACTTTGGTGCCGGTGCGGGCAAAGGTAGGTAGCCGCGCGGTGACCATGACCGCGGCCACGTTGCGCACGCGGATGTCGTTCGGGTTGATGCGCGTGCCGAGGCGACCGAGCATGCCGGCGATCGATTGCAGCGTGAAGAGCACGCGCTGCGAGTCGCCGGTCTGGCTGAGGCCGACCACCAGGCCGTAGCCGAAGAGTTCGTTGTCACGAACGCCCTGAATGTCGACCAGCTCTTTGACGCGAACATTGGCCGCGTGGGCTGGAGTCGGCGTCGTTGCGCCGATGAGCGCGGCGATCATCACGGTCGACAGTCGACGGTTGACGGTCGACGGTCGCGGAGTGTGCATTAGTTCTGTCCTTTGGAAGGATTTCTGGTGCGTTCACGCTGCGCGAAGCTTTGCGCCCGCTCATACGACGGCGTGCGTAGCCACTTCAAGTTGGCGAGAAAGCTCGCCGACGTTTCGATCACCATCGTCGTCGTCGTCGCACTCAGCGAAAACTTCTTATTCTTGTCGCTCATCGGCCATCCTCTTCACTGTTAGCAGTTAACCGTCGACTGTCGACCGTTAACCGTCGACTTCTTAAAACGGCCACAACCAGCCGAGATATTTTTGGAACCAACCCTTTTTTCCGTTGTCGGTCAGGTCGCCCTGGCCGGTGAATTCGATTTCGGCATCGGCGATCATCGCGCTCTTGATCGAGTTCTCCTGATCGATGTCGATCGGTCGCACCACGCCAGAGATGTAGAAGTGATGCTCTTCTTGGTTCACTAAAATCACGCGATGACCTTCGATGAAGAGGTTGCCGTTCGGCAGCACCTTCTTCACCATCGCCGGTACGGTGGCGGTGAGCTGTTCGGAGCGCGACGCTGAGCCATCGGCTTTGAATCCCGAGCCGCTCGAACCGCCGATCTGTCCCTGCACCGACGGGCCGCCGGTCACGCCGTTGGCTTGTAAGTTGGTAGCCGCAGCGAGAAAAGCGTTGAGCTGCGTCTGCGAGGTGGTGTTGCGACTCATATCGGTGTTGTTCGATCGCGTGGCGTTCGCGTTTTCCGAAACTTTGACGACCACTAGATCGTTCTCGCGTAGCGCGCGCTGATCAGTGAAGAGCGCCGCCGCCGCGCGGTTGTCGCGCCACAGACTGCCGGGCGAAACCTCGGCATCGGCGTTGGCCTTTTGCTCCGGCACTTTATAGTCGCGATGCTTCTGCACGTACTTCGGATTGATCATCGCGCAGCCGCCGAGCAGCAGTGTGAACCCAAGTCGCTTCATCGACTGGCTCCGGCGATTTGAGCCGCGATAAATCGTTCGTCGTTTCATTGGAGCTCCACCAACAAATGTCCTTCTTCGAACACGCCCTCGACGCGCTTGCCCGAGGGCAGCGTGGCGCAAACATGTCCGCGCTCGCAGCTCGCAACTCGTCCCTGTTGTTCCACCGTCAAACCGCCCGCACGCACCAGCACCGTGATCGCTTGACCGGGTTCGAAGCCGCCCGTGCGCAACATGTCAGTCTCGACCATTTGCCCAGCCTTGAGAAAATGCGCAGCCGTGCTTCCCGACGGAATGAAATCGATCGGCGTGTGTCCCGGAATGAGCTCGCGCTCATCCTTGGTGAGCGCGCCTTCGAGCGCGTCGCCGTCTTTTACCGGATGTGCGGTGACGTATACCGCGCGAAACACTTGCACGCGCATCCACGCCCATCCCTGACAGGGCGCGCCGGAGGGCAGGGCGCCGTAGAGCTTCACGAATGCGCGCTGCGATCCCTGCAGCGTCTCTTTCGTTTCGGCGCGATTGAGCGCGCAACTCGGCGCCACGCTGGGACGATAGTTGGTGATCTGCACGCGACCGGTCACACCTTTTTCGATCGCCGTCTGCACGATCGAAGGCGCAGGTGCGGTCTCCGTGTCGCGCGTCTTGGCCATCGCGCCGGCGGAGAAAAGGCAGACAAAAAGGGTGATCGTCGTTTTCATCATTGTTAGGGCCTTCTCATTACCTTAGCGACGTCAGTTTCTGCAGCATCTGATCTGCAGTTTGAATCACCTTGGAGTTCATCTCGTAGGCGCGCTGCGTGGTGATCATGTCGATCATCTCTTCGACTGCTTTCACGTTCGCGGTTTCGAGCTGACCTTGCTCAATGACGCCAGCGGCGCCTTCCCCGACTTTTTCCTGCATTGGTGGCCCCGATGCTTCGGTTTCGATGAGCAGGTTGTTGCCGATCGAGGTGAGTCCGTTGGTGTTCGGAAAGACACTGATCTCGAGCGTGCCGACCTGCACCGGATCGGTCTTGCCGGTGACCTTTACCGTCATAATTCCGGTCTGCGGATCGAGCAGCAGCGAGCTGTGATCGGCATCCGAAGGAATGGTGATCTGCGGCTCGACGATTTCGCCGTGCTGCGTGACCAATCGCGAGTTGGCGTCGATGGTGAAGTTGCCCGAGCGTGTATAGGCGTATTCGCCGTTCGGGCGCTGCACGCGAAAGTATCCCTGACCGTTGATGAGAAAGTCAGTCGGATTTTGTGTCAGCTGTGGATCGCCCTGTGCTTGCGAGTGGCTGGTCGAGCTCGGACGTACGCCGAGTCCGACTTCGAGCGGCGCGGGCGCGTTACCACCGAGCGAGTTCGGCGATCCCGATCCGTGAATGGTCTCCGATAGAAGATCCTCGAAGTCGGGTCGTGCGCGCTTGTAACCCGTGGTGGAAGCATTGGCCAAGTTGTTCGAGATGGTATCCATTTTGAGCTGTTGGGCTTCCATGCCCGTGGCTGCCGTATATAGCGAACGCAACATGAGGTTCTCCCTTTTTTACTTACTTGATTCGTCCAAGCTCGTTTGAGCGGTCGCCGATTTTCTTGTACGTATCAATCGCCTGCATCGAAGTTTCGAATTGCCTCTGCGCGCTCACCATCTGAATCGCCGCTTCGAGCGCACTCGAATTTCCCATCTCGAGCTCGCCGACGCGCAACTTGCCTTCGAGCTCGGTGACCGTGCCCTCTTGGCCCGGTGTCACCGATGGACGAAGCAGGGTGGCGCCGATGCGATCGACCGGGCCATCGAGTCGGTAGGTAGCAATGCGCGTCAGCTCTTCGTTGTGAATTTTCACCGTGCCGTTGGGCAGAAACGTCGGCTNNAATCAAGATCGGTTGGTTGCCGTAGTCGAGCACCGGCAGATTTGCAGCCATCAGCTCACCATCGGTGTTGACGGTCAGCTTGCCGTTGCGCGTGTAGGCCACTTCGCCTGACGGCATCATGACGGCATAGAAGCCGCCTTCGTCCGGCGTCGCGTCCATCGGATTGTTGGTCATGACTGTCTGTCCCGGACGCATGTCGGTGGCCGTGGCGACCGCGGCGGTGAACGCCTTGTCGGTCTGCTCGCCCGGCATGCCCTTTGGCAAAAATGTCTCAAAAGCAGGGCGGCTGGCCTTGAAGCCCGGCGTCTGCGCGTTCGCCAGATTGTCGGCGATCGAGTCGAGCTGCGACTCGCGCGCCACTGCACCTGACATCGCTACATAGATTCCGTCGGCCATTTTTCTGACTCCACTCCTACTCGGAGATGTGTCAAAGCAAGGCCGAGGCCAACTCGACTGACAGGTTTGCGACGCGAGCTCGTCTAACTGCATATAGAAGGATCCCCGTCGGTGGGCAATTTTGGCCGACTAACTTTTGCCTAATGATCATTTAAGTTCTGCGCGAAAAGCCGATATACTAAATGCGATGGCACCTAAGACTCGGCTCGATCCTATCGTCAAGCTACGTGGCCACGAGGAAGAGAAAGCACAGATCGTGCTCGCTTCCGCCGGGCGCGAAGTGCTGACCGCGCGTCAGAATCTTGCCGACGCCGAGGTGCGACTGCTCAAACAGGGTCGCGTGGGAGAGTTGGCGCGCGACTACGAAGTGGCCGATGCGGCGCGTTCTCGCGCAGCTCACGATGTGCGTCAGGCCGCTGACCAGGTGACCCGTGCGAAGTTCCGCGAGGAACAGGCGAGAACCGCCTACATCTCCGCACACCGCAAGGTGGAAGTCGTGCGTCGCGCGGCTGACCGTAAGCGCGAAGACTTGGTTACCGAGCAGAACAAGGCCGAGAACAAGGAAATCGATACACTCGCCACATTGATGTACTCATATAAGCGCCCGCCCGTAGGGCGTTTCTGAAGCCCGCGCCCGTAGGGCGTTTCCGAAGTTCGATCACAACTCAATCAACCCATGTCGTCGCCACCCGACGTTGACCAGCCACGTCCGCGCCCGCGAGACCGGCGTCTCGTCCCGTCCCGTCTCCGCATTTTTCGCCACGCCAGTCCGCGCCGCGCCACTTTTCCAGCCGTCGAACCATCGCCCCGAAGAGTACTGGTCGGGCCCGTTCATCCTCTCGCCTGGACGCCATCCTCCGCATAATGCATATCCTCCAAGGATGAAGCTCGCAATCTCGCTCGTGCTCCTCGGCGCTTGCGCAAAGCCTCAAGCGGTCCGGCCCGCGACAACCGAGATCACGCTAGAGCGCTTGAAGACCGACCCGGTGCTCATCAAGCGATGGAAGACCGCGCCATTCTTCAACCGCGTCAAGCGCGCGGTG
>PLXG01000242.1 GCA_003153195.1 Myxococcales bacterium | reverse complement strand
GAGCTTGAGCCAAATCGGCGCCACCGCGCCGCCTTCGGTGATCATCGATCCGAGCTCGGTGCGCCGCTCGGTGAGCAGAAAAATGGTGGCGCGCTCAGCATCGAGAATTTGGGTGGTGGTTTTGAGCAGCGCTTCGAGCAGCGGCTCGAAATCGAGCGTCGATCCGAGCACGCGTCCGAGCTCGCGAATGGCGGCGATGCGTCTTCGCTCGAGATTGAGCTGGAGCTCGAGCTCCTCTTCGCGCGAGCCCGACAGTTTAGGCGCCGCGCCCTTCACTCGAGACCTCGCGCCCTGAGCGCATCATCGTCTTCGCCGCGCAGATGTCCGAGCTCATGATAGAGCGTGGTGCGCACCTGCTTGCGAAGCTCCTCGAGCGACGCGGTGGCGCGCTGCAAATTGCGCCGGTAGATCACAATCGCGCGCGGATCTCCTTCCGGCGACTCGCCGAGCGGCGCGCCGCGAAAAAGCCCGAGGATGGTCGGCTGAAGCGGTGGCTCTTCCGCGATCAGATCGGTGAGCTCGGGCAGATCGCGCGTCTCCAGCGAGACCTTGGCCAGATCGATCTTGAGTGGCGGCGGAAGTTTCATTGCTTCGTCGTCGACCAGCGCACGAAATGCGTTCTGCGAGATTTCCACCGGCGGACGGAAATCTTCCGGCGCGCGCCGCCGGGCTTCGGCGAGCTCGCGATTGGCGGTGGCATCGTCGCCCATCTGCTCGCAGGTGAGCCCGAGGTGATGATGAGCCCACGCGTCGTCGGGGCTTTGCTTGATCACTTCTTCGAATCCGCGCTTGGCGTCGGCAAATCGGCACAGATCGAATAGCGCCAACGCCCGCTCATATTTGGCGTGCAGATCGGAAGGCTGCGCCGAGAGTGAAGCATCCAGCCGCGCCAATGCCTCGCGCGATCGGCCGAGATCGGAGAGCGCTTCGCCCTCGAGCAGTGCCAGCCAGGCCACCAATCCCTTGTCGCCTTTGAGCCGGGTCCTGAGCACGCGCCGCGATCCGCGCCGCGCATATTCGAGACCGGTCTCCGAGTGATCAGTCGATGCCGGCAGTCGATTGATGAACAGATCGGCCGCGCCCGCCAGCGTCTCCGGATCTTCCGGATCGAGCGCCAGCGCGCGTTCGAAAGCTGACTCGGCTTCCGGCAATTTTCCCAGCGCCTGAAACGCGGTCGCACGGTA
This sequence comes from Myxococcales bacterium, assembly GCA_003153195.1. GTDB lineage: Bacteria > Myxococcota_A > Polyangia > Palsa-1104 > Palsa-1104 > PALSA-1153. Next base: position 19,523 of record PLXG01000242.1, on the reverse strand, counting down.
GTGATGCGCCTCGACCGAGCGTGGTTCGACGCGCGCCGCCTCTTCCGCGCAGGTGAGCGTGGCGTGGTAGTCGCCTTTGTCGAAACGCTCGGCCGAGCGATCGAGCAGCGCCTCCAGCGGCCTGGCCGGATCCCCCGACGCATCTTCGCGAAAACAGCGCTCGAGCAGATGGCCTTCGGTCGATTCGAGCTTTGCCGGTGAGCGACTGTCGATGGTGGGAACGCGCATCGCCGCGCGCTGCGGATCATCGGTAGGGGCAGGTGCCGCAGCGGGGATCGGAGCGGCTCGCGTGCACGCCGCAATCGCAAGCGCGACCAAACCCGCGTACGCTGAGTCCCACATGTTCCCCTAATTATAACAGTTACTTGGCATATGTACACAGCCGTTCGAGGTGCGTCGAAAGAATGTATCGGTCAAGTGGGTGGAGGCGTCTAAATTCATTCTCTTTTTCAACTTTGCACGCGCTCGAGCCACAGCGTCCCTGGCGGCCGTGAGCAGGGAAAGTGCGGGTCGATGGACGAAGAGGCTGGCATCCAAAACTCCGGCCTGGCCACCTCGGCCACGCTCGCTCGCATCCGCTGCGCTCCTAGTAGATCGTGCGCGCCCTATTTGGCGTCTGCCCAGGTGGGGCCGATGCCGAGGTCGATCAGCAGCGGGACGGTGAGCGGCTGCACCTTTTCCATGACCTCTTTCAGGTGCGCGGCGGTGGCTTCGGCTGTCACCGCAGGTGCTTCGAGCACCAGCTCGTCGTGAACCGTGAGCAGCATGCGAACTCCCGCGGCGGCGGGATCGTGATCGAGATAGCGCTGCACGTCGATCATCGCCAGCTTGAGCAGATCGGCGGCCGATCCTTGAATCGGCGTGTTGCGCGCCATGCGCTCACCGTACATGCGCACGTTGCGGTTGGGCGAGGCGAGCTCAGGCAGCGGACGGAATCGACCGAGCACCGTGCGTGCGCCACCTTCGCGCCGGCCGACCTCGATCAGGCTCTCCATATAATGTGCGACGCCGGAGTAGGTTTTGAGATAGCCCTCGATGTAGCGCTTGGCGTCGGCGCGCTCGATGCCCAGCCTTTGCGCCAGACCGAAGTCGGAGAGACCGTAGATGATGCCGTAGTTGATCATCTTGGCGACGCGACGCAGCTCTTTCACTTCGTTCGGATCTTCCGCGCGGGCGGCGCCGAACATTTCGCGCACCGTGCGCTCGTGAATGTCTTCGTTCTTGCGGAACGCGTCGGTGAGCACCGGATCGCCCGACAGATGGGCCAGCACGCGCAGCTCGATCTGCGAATAGTCGAGCGCGATTAAAACATTTCCCGGCTCGGCCACGAACGCGCGGCGAATCTCGCGCCCGAGCTCGCTGCGAATCGGAACGTTCTGCAAATTGGGATCGGTCGACGACAGTCGTCCCGTCGCTGCCACGGTCTGCTGATACGAGGTGTGCAGCCGCCCGGTGCGCGGCTCGACCAAAAGCGGTAGCGCGTCGATGTAGGTGCCATTGAGCTTGGCCAGCATGCGGTGCTCGAGAATCTTCGCCGCCACCGGATGAAGCGGCGCCAGCTCTTCGAGCACGTCGGCATCGGTGGAATATCCGGTCTTGGTCTTGCGCACCGCCGGTAGGCCGAGCTTCACGAATAATAGATCTTGCAGCTGCTTGGGCGAGCCGAGGTTGATGTCCTGGCCGGCGAGGGTGCGCACCTCCTCTTCGATGCCCATCAGCTTCTTGTCGACCTCGGCGCCGAGCTTGTGCAGCAGCGGAATGTCGAGCTTCACGCCATGCGGCTCGATGATCGACAGCACGTGCGAAAGCGGCAGCTCCAAATCGTCGAGCAGCTTGCCCATGCCTTTTTGATCGAGCTCGTCGCGCATCGAGCGACCAAGATGTAGCGTCGCTTCCGCGGAGATGGCGGCGAATCTCGCGGCGCGTTCGACCTCCACCGTATCGTAGACCACCGCTTTTTTCCCGGTGCCGCAGAGATCGGCCAGCGAATCGATCGCCTGTCCGGTGCGCGCGGCGGCCAGCGATTTGAGACTGTGATCGGCGGCCGCATCGATCAAATAGGAGGAGATTTCTGGATCGGAAACGATCCCGCGGAGCTTCACGCCGTGGCGGCCGAGCAGAATTTCGGCGTTCTTCGCTCCGTGAATGTGTTTAGGTGGCAGCGCGCTTTGAAGAACCGGCGCCAAGATCGCCAGCGCCTGTTCGATCTTGAGCTGCGCCGGCGCGCCGAGATAGCGATGGCCGAGCGGAATGTAAGCCGGGTCGGCGTGCCCGACATCCACGCCGATTCCGATCAGCGCCGCCGACGTGATGAGGCCGCTGTGCGCCGCGGCCGCCGAATGAAAAGAGATCCCGAGCTCTTTGGCTCGCGCCATCTCGCCGACGAAAATGGTCAGCGATTTGTCGTCGGTGATCACCCGCGCGGTGCGGGCGCCGAATTTTATTTCGGTGGTCGAGATTGCCGTGATCGCTTTTTTCGGTGGATGGGCGGCGAGCGCCGGCGCGGCTTCGCCTGTTGGCAGGGACGACTGTGGCGACGAGGTCGATGCCGAACCAGCCGAGGCCACCGCAGCTGCCGCCGCCGTCGGTGCGCCCGGCGCGATCAACAGCGGACGCATGCGATCGATGAGCCGCGTGAACTCGAGCTCACGCAGCATCGCCTCGACTTTCGGCATCTCCGGCAGGTTTCGTCGCAGCTCGGCGAGCTCGATGCCAGTGCCGATGGTGTCATCGAGCGCGACCAGCTTTCGCGACAGCCGCACCGCATCGGCGTGCACGCGCAGTTTGTCCGCCACCGATTGCGCGCCGCGCAGCCCTTTGACTTTGGGCACGTCGTCGATGTGCGCCAGCAAATTCTCGATCGATCCGAACTCGCGGACCAGCACGCTGGCGGTTTTCGGCCCGACACCGGGAACGCCCGGCACGTTGTCGACCGAGTCACCCATGAGCGCCAATAGATCGCCCAGCTGTTTGGGCGGCACGCCGAATTTCTCTTCGACCTCTTTTTCGCCGTAGGTGACGTTCTTCATGGTGTCGATCAGCACGCAGCCGTCGCCCACCAGCTGCATGAGATCTTTGTCCGACGACACCACCACGGTTCGCAATCCCGCCTCGCGGCCGCGCTTGACCAGCGCCGCGATCAGATCGTCGGCCTCGCAGTTGGCGGCTTCGAGCGAACGAATCCCGAACGACTCGACCACCCGCCGCACCATTCCAAACTGCGGCTTCAGATCTTCCGGCGCATCCGGCCGATTCGCTTTGTACTCAGCATAGAGGTCGTTGCGAAACGATTTGGCGCCGGCGTCGAACACCACTGCCAGATGCGACGGCCGATAGTCGACCTCGAGCTTGATGAGCATATTGGTGAAGCCATAGTCCGCGCCCGACGGAACCCCCGCTTTGGTCGAAAGAGGGGGGAGTGCGTGATACGCACGAAAAAGAAAATTGTACCCGTCGACCAGGTAGAGCGCGTCACTGTCGGCCATTTGGCTTAGCCATAGCACGCTCCGAGGTGGCCTGGATCACCGAAAGATTCCGAAAAAGTGCAGCGGAATAGGTGGTTTGCTCGCCCGAGAGGCACCGCGATGCTATCGTTCGGTGAAGTGACGCGGCTTGCCCAAAAGCTGGCGCGAAGGGTGGCGTTCGGCCTGATCGGACTGCTGTTCGCGTACAGCTGCGTCTATTTGAAGCTCAACGACGAGGTGCTCGGCAACCTCATCTCCACGCAAGTTTCCAAGTCCGTGCGTGGGCAGTTCAGCCTCAAGTACGTTCACTATCCCTACTTCAAGACCTTCGTCTCGCTGATCTTCAATACGCCCACCGATGGCGTGGGCCGCGACTACGAGATGCACGATCCCGACGGAAATCTGGTGATGAAAGCAGCCGGCGCCTACGCACGCGTGCACGTGCGCGAGCTGGTCTGGTCGCTCGCCAAGTTTGCGGTGACGCGCAAGTTCCATCTCACGCTGCACATTCAAGACGCCTACATTCCGTCGGCGTACGCGGTGATCGCACCCACCCGATCGACCTTTGGTCCGGTCGATCCGGTCACTCAATTGAACGCAAGCGGGGCCAAGCGCGAGATCAACCTGATCGCCACCATGACTGCGCGAAAGCCGCCTCCGCCGGGCGGAAGCGGCAGTGAGCTGCGCATCGTGGTCGATCACATCACCATCGGCAAAGCCGACTTCGCCATGGGACTGCCTTCGAACGATGGAAAACTTTCGTGGTCCGCGGAGCTCAACAGCGGAACGGTGGAGGCCGCGCTCGATTTTTCCAGCGCGTCTTGGAATGCTACCGCCGACGGGCCCTATTTCTTTTTCCAGGTGAAGCCACTCAAAGCGCCGAACGCGACGCTCAAGCTCGGCGCCTACGAGTTTCCCATCACCGACTTGACCGCGCTCGAGTTCGGGCCCGATGCCGGTAAGCGCGAAGAGCTCAAGTTTCGCGGCACCGCCAAATCGCTCGGCGCGAACGTGACCATCGCCGGCGCGCTCACCGATGCCTACTCGGAGCATCCCGGCGTGCGACTCGATCTCTCGTTCGAGAACGGCGAAAAATTGCCGCAGGTGCTGGGTGCACCATTTTCCACGCTGCTGTCGGGCGATCCCTCGGGCTCGCTGCACATCGCCGGACCGTTCTCGAACGCGGCCATCTCCGGCGACGTGACCGGACTTTCGGCGACGCTCGGCGGCGTGCATGCAACTTCCGCCAAAGGGCGATTCGTCCTCGATACCGGGCCAGTGCTGCGGGTCGACTCGATGTCTGCCAAGATCGCCGGCGGCGAGATTGCAGGAAGCTTGGCGATCGGATTTGGGCTGCCACCGGTGTGGCGGACCAAGTTGCAGGCCCGCGGCGTGAATCCAATGGCACTCGGCGTCGTTCCCCCCAGCCTGAAGACGATTCTCGACGGAAAATTGAACGCAACCGTCGAAGCCCAAGGAAATCTTCTCCATCCCGATCGAATCTCGATCGGGCACCTCGATGCTGCGCTCGAACGAACCGTAAACGATCGTCTGCCGCGAAAAATCGCTGCCACTGGCGCACTGGAGATTTCCTCGGAACAGCTTTTGCTCAAGAACACCACGCTCGATGGAGAAGGTGTTCGCCTCACCCTGAACGGCACCGTCTCGCCAAAGACGCTGATGATTTCGTCGAGCATCGATGCGAAAGCGGTCGATGCCAGCGCATTCGCCGCGCGGCTCGGCCTTCCCGGATCCTCGCACTTAAACGGCATTCACGCGGTCGGTACCATCAATGGTCCGCTGAGTTCGCCCACGGTATTTTTGCAAACCGAGATCGATCGGGCTTCGCTCTACGGTCGATCGCTCGAGAATCTGAGCGGCAAGGTGAGTCTGGGCGCCGGGGTCGTTTCGGTCGACTCGCTTTCAGGACACGCAGTGGGCGGCGATCTATCCGGTTCGGGGCAGGTGGCGCTGTTCGACGCCAATAATCTCGGCGTCCCGCGCGACAAGCGTGAAATCAAAACCGACTTTCGGGTGGTGAATGCCGATCTGTCAGACCTTTTAGGCAGCGCCATCGTGGCCGGCCGAGCTAACCTCGATCTCAAACTTTCCGGCACCACCAGCGAGCTTCGCGGGCGCGCCAGCTTCGAGGCGCCGAAACTCGAGCTGGCCAAGGACAAGTACGACGGCGGGCGCGCAGTAGTTGAATTCGACGAAGGTCGCATCCGCATCGTCGACCTGACCGTCAACCGGCGAGACGGCGGCGCTTTTTCCGGACAGGGAACCATCGGACTCGATCGCACGCTCGGCGTGACGCTCAAGCTGCGCAATTTTCCCGCGGCCGCGATCCCCGATCTGCAGACCTTTCCGGTGCGCGTGGCGGGAACCATCTCCGGCGACGTGCAGCTCGGCGGCTCGCTCGATCGTCCAGTCCTGGGCGCGTCGATCAACGTGGTCGGATTGCAGGTGCGAGACGCGGTCCTCGGAGACGGCGACATCAAGATGGTTCCCGATGGGGATAGGGTGCGCATCTCAGGGAAGTTCGAGGGCAAGCGCTACAAAAAGCTGGCCATCGAAGGACAGCTCGCGCTTCGTCCCAAGCTCGCGTTCGGAGTGACCGCCAAGTTTGCCGACGTCGAGCTCGAGCAGCTTTTCCCGGAGCTGCGTTCGTTCGCCGAAGTGAAAGGATTGGCGACGGGCGAGGCGGGGGTCAGCATCGACGCGGTAAACGGGCTCACCTCGGCCTCAATCGATCTTACCAAGCTTACGCTCACGCTCGAAGGCGCCGATGAAAGTGGACGGCCGCGACATCAGGTGGTGCAGAATCGCGACTCGGTCTTGCTGTCGTACGATGGCCACTCCTTCAAGTTCGATCGCTTGCATCTCTTCTATCCCGACGGAAATGGAGAATTTTTTGTAAGCGGTCTGTGGGCACCGGCCGGCGGCGATCTGCGCGCGCAAGGGAAAATTCCGCTCGAGCTACTCGAACCATTCATGCACAATCTGTTTCAACACACCGACGGCGACGCGCTGGTGGACCTGACCCTGCGCGGGACGTTCGACAAACCGATCTTGCAAGGAACTTTCGATCTGCGCCGAGTGGTGTTGGTGCCGCGTGGACTTGGCGAAGAGCGCGATCTCAAGCTGGTCGTGCCGTCGGGCCACATCGAGATCGCGCCCGATCAGGTGATCCTGCGCGATCTGAGCGTGCAGCTCGACAACGAATACGTGAACGCATCGGGCCGAGTGGCGCTGTCCGGATTCCAACCGGGCGCGGTGTCTGCCAAGATCAGCGGCAAGCTCTCGGCGCGTCTGCTACAGTGGCCGTTCAACGAATATTTCGCCGATGCCTCGGGCAAAATCGCGCTCGATCTCACCGTCAGTGGAACCTGGCAGCGCCCGAGTTGGCAAGGTCGTGCCAGCGTCGAGAATGTCAGCTTCAACGCGCGCCGCCTCGGTCATCAATTGACGCTCAAGTCGGGGACGCTGCAGCTGGTCGATCACGATGTGGCCATCGGCTGTCCGCGCAAAGAGCGCGCGCCTGGCTGCGAGCCGATCACCGGCGTCATCGATGACTCCAGTAGCGTGACGGTGGGCGGGCTGATCACCATCGGCGACGACTGGTCGCTCTCGCGCATCGACGGATTCCTCGAAGCCAGCGAGTTTCACTTTGCCACTCACGAATATGCCGCAACGCTTTCGCCCAAGGTTCACATCGCCGGATCGTCACGACATCTGACGCTCGGTGGCACCATCGACATCGTCGACGGGCGCTATACGCAGCCGTTCGATCTCATCGGTTACGTGCTGCGCCCTCGCACCGTCGAGGTCAACGAGCCGTGGTGGCAAGGCAATCCGCTGTTCGAGACCATGGCGCTCGACGTGCAAGCGCGCTCGTCCGGTCCGCTCTACGTGAAGAACAACATCGCCGACCTGGCGCTCTCTACCGCGCTCGAGATCACCGGGACCATGTCCGATCCGCGCATTTCGGGATTCGTGCAAGTGGAGGAGGGCGGTCGCATCAACATTCCGGCGCTGCGTATGCCGAACGGGTTCATCACCAACGCCGGCCAGGTCTACTTCGACCGCGCCAAGAGCATCCCTGACGAGACACCCTCGTTCGATCTTTCGGCGAACGGGACCTTCATCGATCGCAACGACGTCTCTCACACCGTCGGCTTGCGCGTGACCGGCACCAAGAAGCAGCTGCAGCTCATCCCGTCGTCGCCCGAAGGTTGGGATCTGTCGACCACCTGGCTGGTGCTGGTGACCGGACGATCACCCGACGAGTGGCGGCGCGTGGGCGTGGCCGATCCGTCGGCGCCGTCGAGCTCGGTGGCATCGGGCGCGTCCGACACCATCGCCAAAACCGCCTCCGGCGCGCTCATCGGCGAAATCTTGTCCGATCCGATTCGGCGGGTGCTTCGCTTCGACACGGTGTCGATCGAAGTTGGCGCGTCCTCCGCGCTTTCCAAGGGTTGCTTTCGCTTCGGTCGCTATCTGAAGACCTGCGGACAGGCCGAGTACGGTTTCGTCGGTAACTTCAATGGCGGCGGACTGGCCGAGCTCAAAGTGGCCGACTGGTTCTCGGCGCTCGCGCGCGCGGAATATTTGACGCAAGGGGTGGAAACGCTGCAGCAGTCGCTCACGCGCGGACGGATTGAGCTAAACTTCCGAATTCCCCTCGGTTACTGATATGTTTGGGGCGCGGAATGCGCCTTTGGCCAATCACTATTGTTGTGATGCTCGCCGCCCTCGTCACGGGCCAAGTTTGCGCGACCGCTGATGGCGCGCCCGCTGTCAGCACGACCTTGAACGCGACCGCAGTTTCGAACCCGTCGAACCTAGAGGTGAAGCTCGATTCGATCGAGATCGTCGGGAGATTCTCCGAGCCGAAGGCCAAGCTCCTTCGCTTTCTCGAAGTTCGGCCCGGTATGCGGTTCGACGAGCTTGCCGAAGAGCGGATTCAAAAGACGCTGCGCGAAGTGCTCGGCTATCAGCTCCTCGAAATGCACATCGAGCCGACGCCGCGCGGGATCAAGCTCAAGCTGCGCATCGAGCCGGCGCGAGTGGTGAGACACATCATCGTGCTGGGAAACTTTCCGCTGTTCGACGACGAGATCATTCGCCATCTGTCGATTCGTTCGGGCGCGCGGCTGGTGCCCGACGACGAGCTGCGCTCATTTCTCGACGAAGAAGAGAAGCGGGTAGAGAGCTTTCTGGCGCGCGACGGCTATTTCGGATCGAAGGTGCATATCACGCCGCATCAAAGCTCGCGGCCCGAGTGGATCGATCTCAAGGTCCGCGTCAGCCTCGAGTTTTATCACCCGTACAAGCTCGGCGTAGTGAAGGGCACTGGCAACGTCGCCATCAAAAATTCGGAGCTGACCGATCTGTTCGACCACTGCTGCCTGTGGTGGGGACGCTTCGGGATCGAGCGCATGCGCGACGATGCCCGCCATGCCGAACAGGTGCTGCGCGATCGTGGCTACCCGGGCGCTCGCGTGATTCCCGATTTCAATTTCGAGAAAGATGCCGACCAGAAAAATCGCCGCATCAATCTTCCGGTGACGGTGGTGGAGAAGCGCCGGGTGATGGTGAAGTTCTTCGGCAACCGCAACATCTCCGACAAGGAGCTCAAGGAGCAGGTGACCATCTTCGCCTCCGGCGCGTACGACGATATCGAGCTCGAGGAGAGTGCCAAGTCCATTCACCGTCTCTACCAGCAGCACGGATTTTTTGAAGCGAAGGTGAACGTCACGCGACAGCGATTCGGCACCGAGCTCGAGGTGGTGAGCTTCCTCATCACCGAAGGATCGGAGCTAAAGGTCCGTTCAGTGGAGGTGGTGGCAGAGTCGAATCAGCCGCTTCACTTCACTTCCGATGAGCTCAAGAGCAAAGCCGCGCTCGAGACGAAGATCTTTCCGGTGCTGGGCGCCATCAGCTTGGGCGAAGGAGGGTACGTGACGCTGGTCCAGCTGCAACAGGACGTCGATCGCCTGGTCGAGTTCTATCACGGACAGGGCTTTCCGATGGTGACGGTGCGCGCAGAGGTGGCGCGCGATCCGAACGCGCTCGGCAGCCTGGGCGGGCTCGGCGCCAGCGTAGCCGGCGAACTCGGTGGAAAAGACGAGCTGCACGTGCGCTTATTCGTCGAGGAAGGGCACCGCGAGGTGATCGATCTGGTGGAGGTGACCTTCCTCGGGGCGCATCTCAAAACCGACCGCGCGATCACCAAGGCCATCAACCTTCAGCCGGGGCAGCCCTACACCAAGCAGGTGCTAGTCGACGCGCAGAATCGCGTGCTCGAACAGTACAAGTCGTCGGGGCGTCCGTACGTGCAGGCGAGCTTCGCCGGCAGTACCTGGGACGCGGCGCACGAGAAGATCAGCTTGCGCTGTCAGATCGACGAAGGCGACGACGTGGTGTTCGGCGAGATTCTGATTCGCGGCAATTTCAAGACGCACAATCACGTGATCCTGATGGACCTACCCTTCAAGCCCGGCGATCGCTTCAACCTGGCCAAGATCGAGCAGGCTGAGACCAATCTGCGCACTCATTTGATTTTCACTTCCGCAACGGTGAAGCCGATCGGGCTGGAAGACGGACGACAGGAGGTGCCGATTTTGGTCACGGTGCAAGAGCGCTACCTCGAGAAGCTCGGTCAAACCTCGGTCGGATTCGGTGTGGCCACCGACAAGCTCCCCAACTATGCCTACCTCGCCGGCGCGTGGACCTTCAACAACTTCTTTGGGTTCGGATCGCAGCTAGAGCTGCGGGCCGAGACTGGATTCGCCGACGTGGCGTGGAACGCCAGCATTCGTTACACCGACGTGCGCATCGCCGGACCCGGGTGGCGGCTCGACGCCTACGGCTTCGTCCGCAACGAGCTCACTGAGCGACTGGGATCGATTCGCACCTACGGTGCGTCGGTGGGGATCACCCACTTGTTCAAGCCGAGCTTGCGCGGATTCCTTCGCTACGATCTCACCTTGTCGCAGCTCGGCGTCGGCTTCAATCGGCTCGAAGGTCCGAGCGACACCGCGAATGAGCCCGACAACACCAAGACCGCTAAGTTCGTGACTGGCCTGATTTGGGATCGTCGCGTGGGCGCCGACGGTCGACCCAATCCGATCGCACCAGTGCAAGGATGGCTGCTTTCGGCCAGTCTTGGTTGGGCATTCAAGATGCCGGTCGACATTGGGCTCGACGGAGATCACAACTTCCTGGTCGCTTCGGCACAGGCAATGGGGATTTGGCGATTTCAGCTGCGCTCGACCGAGTTCACGCTGATCGGCAACCTGCGCTACGATGAAGGTATTCCACTGTTCGGCGAGAGCGCACTGCCAGCGGTGGAGCGCTTCTTCGCCGGCGGCGATACCACCGTGCGCGGCTACGAGCTCGACTCGCTCAAGACCGAGATCGTGCATTCCAAGTTGTCGCCGATTTCGGACGCGAACGCGCTGCGCTTCATTCCACAAGGTGGAAATCTGCGCATCTTGTCGACGGTGGAGCTGCAGTTCCCCATCGCCAAGACGCCGATCGGTCCATGGGTGGGCGCGGTATTTTGGGACGCGGGGCTCATCGCCGACGCGCCGAATTTGATCTCGGTCAGCGATCTCAAACACTCGATCGGCGTCGCGCTTTTGCGATTCGTCACCAGCTTCGGGACTATTTCGCTCGACTATGCCTATCCGCTGACGCAAACAGCGGCGGAGGAGCGCTGGACCACCGAGCCGTGGTATCGCCACTACCCCGGACAGTTCCACCTCAACTGGGGCATCCCACTTTCGCGAAACTAGTATCCGAGCAGGACCCCGAGCGCGGAAACGAAAGGATCGTTCGGATCGGCGCCGTCGGCGGTGACCACCACGGCAATACTCGTCTTCTCTTTGGGGAAATAGTAGGCCATGGAGTGGTATCCGGAAATATCGCCGTTGTGACCGTACGCGACTCCAGCTCCGCCGGTGGCGCTGTACGGAAATATCATCGTGCCGAGCCCATATGTTTCTCCTTGGTCGGTGGTGACCGGATTTGCGGTGAGCTCCGCGCGAGCGCTGTCGTCTAGCACCGCCCCTCCGTAAAGCGCGGTGACCCAGTCGGCGAGCTCGCCGGTGGTCGAGACCATCGCGCCGTCGGCCCACGCCCAAGACGGATTGTAAAGATGAGTTACGTCGGTACCCGATGTATCGAACCCACTCGCCAGCGTTCCGGTGATCGTCTGCTCGCCGTCGAAAAAGGTATGGGCGAGCTTTGCCGCGTCGATCGCGTTCATCTGAAGTGCGGCCGACAGAGATCCTTGGGTGATCTTTTTCACGATCATTCCGAGCAAAATAAAATTGGTGTTCGAATAGTGCCAGCCGGTCCCGGGATTGAAGTAGGCCGCATGCTGAGTGGCTAGTGCCACCAGCTGCTGGGGCGTTTGCGGCTGCGTACGAGTAGCGGCGTTCATGAATCCCGGATCTTCGGTGTAGTTGAAGATTCGGCTAGCGCTGCTGGCGCTGCTGCTCGATCTCGCGCAGCTCTTCTTCCATGCGGCGGATATCGCTTTCGCCGCTGGCACCCAGCCAAACCAGCGAGCACACAAACGCCACCAGTCCGCCGAGAAGAATTCGCTTGTCGGACATCATGACCTGCGTGAAGTGCGCGCGCAGTAGATAGATGGTGGTGCCGAAGCCGATTCCGGCGGCAAAGAAGCAGAGGTTGCCTTGGCGACGGCGGCGGCGTTTTTGTCGAGTGAGCTCGGCCGTGCGTGCGCGAAGCTGAATCGAGTCTGGCACGAGCTAGGTCTTTTCGGGACGCCAGAGTGGCTCAGACTCGCCGCGCTCTCGAGTGTTCCATCGTCCCATCACGTAGAGCATGTCAGACAATCGATTCAAGTAGCGGATTGATTCGGGATCGACCGCGTCGGTGCGAGCGAGCGAGACCACACAGCGCTCGGTACGCCGGCAAACCGTGCGCGCCAAATGTAGGTACGACGAGACCCACCCGCCGCCAGGGAGGGTGAAGCTGCGCAGCGGAGGCAACCCTTCATTGAGCGCGTCAATGTCATGCTCGAGCGCTTCGACGTGGCGCGTCTCGAGGCGTGGCTGTTTCGGCGCGAGGTCTTCGGGCAAAGTCGCCAGCAGCGATCCGAGATTGAACAGCTCGTTTTGCACTCGCTCCAAGATCGTGTCGATGCGGGCGCGACAGGCGTCAGGACCTTCTTCACTTTGATTGGCGCGACGCACCAACCCGAGCACGGAGTTCAGCTCGTCAACGGTGCCGTAGGCGTCGATGCGCGGCGCATCTTTGGGGACCATTTTGCCGCCCACCAGCGCCGTCTCGCCGCGATCCCCCACCTTCGTATAGACCTTGCTGATAAAGACCATAGCTCACTCTCCTACATCGCAACGCATGAAAATATCAAAGAAAAAAAGGACAAGCGCGCGATCTCCATATCGAATGACGGGGCCTTTGCAAAGTGCGCGGTTACTCAAAATTTCGACGCATGTTCGATAGGTTGCGACCCTAGAGCGCGATCACAAAGCTTTGAGTTTGCGGCTGGGCTCGATGTCTACGAATGCGCAGGCGCGATTTCGGCCGTGGTGTTTGGCGTGATAGAGCGCCTGGTCGGCGTCGGCGATGAGCGCTTTGCCGCCACCAGTTTCCTTGGAGGCGTCGTCGGGGTAGACCGCGATGCCGAGCGAGAGCGTGACCTCGAACTGTCCGTGGGTCGACGTGAACACCTGCTTTTGGACTTCGGCGCGAATGCGTTCCGCCAGCATGCGTGCGCCGGCCAGATCGGTGCCTTCGAGCACGATGGCAAATTCCTCGCCACCGTAGCGCGCCGCGATGTCGACCTTGCGCACGCAGCTTTTCACCACATCGGCCACGCCGCGCAACACCTGGTCGCCGACGGGATGGCCGTGCGTGTCGTTGACCTTCTTGAAGTGGTCGATGTCGGTCAAGATGAGCGCCTGCTTGCCGCCGGTGCGATCGGCGCGCGCCAGCATGTCGACCAGTTTTTCTTGGAACGTACGGTGGTTGTGCAGGCCGGTGAGCCCGTCGGTGGTGGCCATCTCTTGCATGCGTCCGTACATCTGTGCGTTCATCACCGAAACTGCGACGTGGTTGGCGATGACCGTCAGCATGTCGCGCTTGTCTTTGGGAAACGAGCGCATGCGGCGCGAAGCCACCGCGAACGATCCGATCGCCTCGTCGGCGCAGATGAGCGGCAGCACCAGCAGCGATTCCATCCCCTGAAGCTTGATCTTCTTGGTGAAGACCGGCGAATCCTTATCGCGAATTTCGCCGCCGGCCGGCAGGAAGTGTTTGTTCTTCACCACCATGGAGATGATGCCGGCGTTTTCGCCGAACGAAAGATCGGTCAGCCCGCGCGGCGTGTCACCGACCGTGGACACCACCGTGTGCCGGCGCGTGGCCTTGTCGAACAGCGTGATGGCGCCGAGATCGAAGTCGACGATCTCGCGCGCGGCCTCGAAGGTCATGGCGCACACATCTTCGGGCGTGAGCGCGCGGTTGAGCCGCGACAGCGCGGTGAAGAATCGTTCGTGTTCGTACTTGGCGCGCTCGACGGCGGCGAACACCCGCTCCGACTGAATCGAACGCAGCATTTGCCGCGCCGCACCGAGTAGCAGCGCCTCGTCGGTTTCGTTGAACGGCCTGAGCGCACCATTTTGATCGGGCGCGCGATCGGCGCACACCACGCCGCGCAGATGCCCGTCTTCCATGACCGGCACGCCGAGAAATGCGCCGATCAGGTCCTGATCGGGACCCGAGTAGTAGGGGAGATGCGAGCGTTTGGGATCGCGCAAGTTCACCAGCAGCCGATTCTTCACTACTGTGCCGAGCGCACCGGCATCGGCGGGAAGCGGAACATTGGTGACACAATCGGAATCGGTGACCAGCTCTTTGATCTTGAGCAGCTCGCCCGAGTCGTCGAGCCACAAGAGAACGCAGGTGTGCAGCGACAGCGATTTTTTCAAAAGTTCAAGCGTGTAGAAAAGCGTCTCGTGAATGGTCTCCACTGCGCCGATGGCCAGGCGCTCTTCGTCGACCGCGCGCGAACGAACGCTTGGATCGGCGGCCAGCGACGACGAAATCAACCGAAAGTCACGCGCCTCTTCGCGCAGGTTGCGAATCTCGCGCTGAATCGCCGCCCGATGCTCGCGCCGTTGTCGCAAGATCTCCGATTGCAGAAAAACGAAGTGCGCGAGCGCGGCGAAGCCGATGAACAGCAGATGCGACACGAGCAGGCGGGTGGCCTCCGCCGAAACGCCTTCGCCATGATGGATCAAAAATCCGTGGTGAAGCGCTATTTCGAGCGCAGCGGCGAACAGCACCAGCGCCAGTCCGACCACCGTGCGGTGAAAAGTCACCACGAACGCGACGGTCAGGTAGACCAGCGGCTGAATGGGCGAACGCAATCCGCCGGTCGACTCGAGCGTCACATAGGTCGCCACCAAAAGTGCGGCGCCGAGCTCGAGGTCCGATTTGAGCGTGCGCGCATCTTCGGCGTGCGGCGGCAGTCCCGCCAGCGAGCCGGTCTCGAAGGTGCGCAGGCGCGCCAGCAACTTTCCCAAAAGCAGCGTGGCCAGCATGCAGGCCACCAGCACCGGACCAAGTCCCGGTTGGCTCTGGCGAAGGTCGGGAAAAAAGTCGATGCCGATGGCGTAGCCGGCGCCGAGCATGACGCCGAGCGTCCACACGCTTTGTAAAAAACGTCGGACGCGCCACAGCATCCGCCGGAGCTTTGCGCCGAGCAACATTATTGCGCGCCCTCGATCTTGAATACCACTTCGCCCGGTTTCACCAAACCGAGCTCGTCACGCGCGGCTTGCTCGATGGCGGAGGCGGACAGTCGCGTGCCGTCGGCGCCGGGCCGCAGATCCGAGAGCGCGCGCAGCTCGGAGCGCAGCTTGAGATCTTCCATCTTCAACTTGAGATTCTCTTCGTGCAGGTGATCGCGCTCGGCCTTGAGCTTGAAATATCGCTCGAGGCTCGAGCTGGTGTAGAGGCGGTAGGGCAGATATCCGAGCCCGACTGCGAGCCCGGCAGCGATCCCCAGACGTCGAATCCATAAGGTTCGCAGAGAGGGCATAACAGTAGCTTCAGGCTATGCGCACTCGCAACGCGTCGCAAAAATTTGCTGACAGTTTTAGAAAATTTTCGCGCGCACAAATACCTACTACGGAGTGACGATGCTGAGTCCCTGTTTGGTGAGAATCCAAACTCGATCGCGCAAATCGATCGCGAGCGCGAGCACGGCGTCATCCATAAGTCCGTTTTTCGAGTTGATCGCTTGCTCGGCGCACCGCCCCAGACAATAGAGGCCTTGCGTGGAACCGAGATAGCCCCGGCCGGCGCGATCGCGGCCGAGCGCGTTGACGTCGCTCTTGAGCGGCAAGGTGTCGGGGAAAACCCATCTGTTGCCGTCGAATTCGCCGACGCCGTGCTTGGTGGCGATCCAGACATCATCTGGACTCAAACCTGGCCCGATATCGTGAATAATTTCACTTATGAGTCCATCGTTTTCGGTAAACACCTTTAACTTTCCCTGCTGCCAGCGAGCGGCGCCGGATCGGGTGGCAAACCACGCTTCATCGGCGGCGCGCCAGTAGATTCCGGTGGTGTCGTCCGGCAGCAGCATGGTGCCGCGCACTCGCTCGCCACGCTCACCGTGATAGACGACTTTGCCGGTCGACAAATTGATCTCGGCCGCGCCGTAGTCGACGGCGTCGCCCTCTTTATCGGTGTATCGTAAGCCGAGCCACAAGTTTCCATCCAGACCGTAGCTGGCAAAGCTGAGATCGGGCGGTCCGTGCGGAACTTTGATCGGTTGAAACGAGGTCGGTGTCCAGCGTGTGTCGGCCACGCTGGACATGCGAAGGTGCGAATCGGACGGCCCTCGATGCAGCGCGAACACCTGTCCCTGTGGATCGCTCAGCACCGCCAGCACGCGCGAGCCTGGCTCGGGATCGATTTCGGCCGGATGAAAAGACTGTCCGTCCCAGCGAAATGCGTGAGCGCCACCGGTCGCGACGTAACATTCCTCGTGGCCGGGCGTCATCGCGTCCCGTACGCACGCGACATTTAGTCGAGACGCCTCTTGAATCAGATCCGAGGTGCGCAACCAGGCGCGCGCAGAGGGAACGCGATTGGCGCGCACCACGCCGAGACGTGCGGTGCCGAGCCACAGTCCAGAATAAGATGCGGCGATGCTGCGAATCGCGCTGGCCGGATGCTCGCTGAGAGGAATCAGCCCGAGGTGCGGCGATTCTACCGCCAGCGTCGTCGCCGGAAGTTGCGGAGACAGCGGCACCATCGAAGGTGGACTCGCGAACACGGGCGACAAGGCCAGCACCGCCGTATCGGGATCGCGTACCGGCGCGTGAGTGAGTGAGTGGTTTAAGCGCGGGCGCTCCCTCGCCGGTCTGGCCTTTTTTCGAGAGCTGATAGGCGGCCGTCTTGCCGGATAGATAAAATGCCTTGGCGCTGCGCGCGACGAAATAGATCGGCTCTCCGCCTTCGATGCCGTAGCTGAAAAACTGGTTGCCGTTGAAGTAACAGAGCCGCGGGCTTCCGTTTCGCTCGCCGGTCGCCACCAGCTCGCCGGCGTGTCCGTCGAGAGCCGTGACGCGATCGAGATCGCAACCGGCCTCGGCGCGAAACCGTTCGATGCGTTCGTCGCCATCGGCTTCACCACCGCGCGTCGAATCGCCGTTTCCGACGATGGTCACTCGATAGACGGCGTCGCCACCGAGCCACAGCCCGCTCTCGGTCGCTCTGATCGAAGAGAGTTTGGTTCCCGACAAGAGCTGCTGCCACTTCCCGTTGCGCAGCTTGCCGAGCCCATTTTCGCCGGCGATCCAGATGGTGCGGCCGTCGGAGCTGGCGGCGATACCGGCGATCTTTCCGCTCGGCGATGTGCCGAGGGTCTGCCAACCATTTTTGCTGTAGCGATAGACGGCGTGCCAGTCGGCCAGAAAAATTCCCGCTTGACCACCATCGCCCGCCAGCGCGAGTAAGCTCGGCCCATCAGTTTGCGCCGGCCCGCCGAAGTGGCTGAGGGCGTAGTTGCGCAGATCCCAGCGATCGATCCCATTCGAGGTCGCTACGAATAGCGCGCCTCCGCTCTCGACCATGGCGGAGACGGCGCTCGAGTCGGTGAAGGTGGACACACGTTCGGTACGGGGCGAACGGGCGTCGGCGGCGTTCGATCGCGCGCGCGCGTCTTCGGACGAAACTCCGACGCATCCGGACTCGAGCCCCACCATGGCGCCCAAGAAGGTCGCTGAAATCACGCAGATCCGCCGCATCAACGAGTGAAGCTTAACCCACTCTTCGGGATCGTTGACAGATTCATTGTCGGCTGATTATGTCCCGACTCGATGTCACGAATACTCGATGTGCTGAAGGACGCAGTGGTTCGCTCGTCGCAAGCGGGGCGCTCGCACGTCGAGCTATTACTGATGGAGCGCGAGCGTCGCGGGCTCTACGCCAAGCTCGGAGAGCAGATCGCCGAACGCGTGGCATCGGGAGGAGTGGTCCTTCCCGAGTCGGCACAACAGGTCCTCGATCGCATACACGACGTCGAAGCGCGGCTTCGCAACCATGGTGGCTCGCATCCCGAGCGGGCGGCAGCGCGAGGATTCGATTTGCCTTCGGAGGACACAGTTCCGGCGAGCGACTTTGACTTCGAGGACGATTCGATCGAGGGCGAAGAGGATTCGCTCGACTAGACCCCTTCGCGCGCCTTCGATTGCCCATCGTTGCCCAAAAAAACTAGTGATTCAGTGGAGACGAACGGGATGCCATTTACACGGAGGCTTATGGTTTCGAAGAGTTGCTGATCGAAAAATTCCGAACGCGCGCAGATGCCAGTCTTCGCTGCTTTTTTCTCGGAACGATTGCTTCGACTTGACCATTGGTCAAGTGCGAAGCGGGCGTCACTTCAGGAGATGCGCTGAGCTTCATTCGCAAGGCATACGGCATCGGCGCCAAGGATCTGGCGCGCCTGATTGGGGTACGTCCAGAGACGGCCTCTCGCTGGGAACACGAAACGCGCGCTATTGATCGTGGCACTTACACCGTGCTCCACCAGCTGCTGCTCGAGCGACAGCACGGCAGCACTGCTACTGCCGATTATCTGCGCGCACTCGCTCAGCCGCAGAAACTGCCAAAGGTCGTGCGGGTGACCATGGAAGCAGCTTGACGGATCTGCCACCGCTAGCACCAGAGTCTCCCCGAAACGCAAACTGAGAATTGTCGCGGAATTCATTAGGGCGATCATGGTAAATGATGGGGTCCATCTCGTATCCCTTCTAATTGCAACTCGTGGGATTGAAGAGCGTTTCGCCTGAAAGGAAGGTCGAAGACGGGCACGCGTACGTGTTCCCGCTGCAAGTCACGCTCGACCAACTGTCACAGGTCGTGATCGACTTAGCGTAGGCGCAGGTCGCGGTACCGTTACAGACCGCGCACGGTCCGAGCGCCGCGCAGTTGACCGTGGTGCCGCCGGTGCAGACGCCGGATGCGCCGCACTTCTCGCCGTAGGTGCAGGCGTTGCCGTCGTCGCAGGTGCTGCCGGTCTTGGGCGTGGCTGCGCAGGTCGCGGTGCCATTGCACGCGCGGGTGTTGCATGGGTCGCTCGCGCAGGTCACTGACTTCCCGCCGTCGCATGCGCCACCGGTGCAGCTTTCGCCATAGGTGCAGGCGTTGCCGTCGTCGCAGGTGTTGCCGCTGAGCGGCGTAACGGTACACGTGGAGGTGCCGCTGCACGCGCTCGTATGACATTGATCGCTCGTGCAGGTCACCGCCGTGCCGCCGCTACAAATGCCCGAGGCGCTGCACTTCTCGCCGAAGGTGCAGGCGTTGCTGTCGTTGCAGCTGGTGCCGGTCTTCGGCGTAGCGGTGCACGTGGAGGTGCCGTTGCACGTCCGCGAGTTGCATTGATCGTTGGTGCAACTGACGGTATTGCCGCCCCCGCAGACTCCGCTCGAGCACTTCTCGCCATAAGTGCAAGCATTGCTGTCGTCGCAGGTCGTTCCGTTGGGG
>PLXG01000347.1 GCA_003153195.1 Myxococcales bacterium | reverse complement strand
TTGTCGAGCTCGATGACCGAACCGGGTCCAAGCGCGAGCAGATCTTGAATCGACAGGCGTGAGCGGCCGAGCTCGACGGTGATGTCGAGTGGCACGTCGAGCAAGAGCTCGAGGCGACGCGAAGAGGCTTCGCCTGGAGTTTCGGGCGGCGGCGGAGGCGAACCGGCGGGCGCTGAAGTATTTGGTTCCATCGTCGTGTCCTCGTCCTATTAGGCAGCGTTAGGGGTTTTGGCGCCGTGCGGTTTGCCGGCGCGTAAATCACTTTCGACCGTGAGCGCCATACTTCCGCACGATACGCGCGGAGAGCCAGCCAGTTTCGGACGGCCTTGAATGTAGATCGGCAGCGGAGTGGTCTCGTCGCTCTGCAGAATCACCACGTCACCCACTTTGAGCGCCATCAGTTGAGAGAGACGAAACTTGGTCTCGCCGAGCACGCCGCGCACTTCGACTTCCACCTCTTCGAGCTCGCGGCTCAGCATCGAGGCGAAACGGCGATCGGCAGCTTGCGAAACCGACGACGGCGCCGACAAGCGCGCTTTGACCGGCTCGACCGACGGGTAGGGGATGACCAGCTGCAGACGGCCTTCGAGTCCGCCGGAGAGATCGAAGTTCGACACGATCGCGACTTCACTCGGCGCCGAGATGTTGGCCATGCGCAGATCGGTTTCGAAGCGCAACACTTCCGGCTTGAACGGCATGATCGGCGCCCACACCGTCGCCATCGCGTCGGTGAGAATCGAAAGCAGTCGGCGCAGAACCAACGTATCCACTGAAGTGAACTCGCGGCGAGGTTCCGCTGGGCTCGACGCAGTCTTGATGCGGCGATCGCCGAGCGCGGCCGAGAGCAGAAGCTCGGGAAGGCCCGGCTTGAGCACCGCGAGCGCGGGACCAAAACCTTTTCCAAGCGTGAGCACGCCGAGCGCGCATTGCGGCTCGATGGTGCCGTTATAGTCGATGAACTTGAGCATGTTGGCCGGCTGCGACGTGACGCGCAAGTTGAGGCGCGTGCGACCCGAAAGTCCGTTCGACATAATCGACGCGATCTGCTCGTTCATCGCGTTGAGCGTCGGCATCTGCTCGCGAATGATGCGATCTTGCGAGGTGAGATCGTAGGAGGTGACCGGTCCGCGATTGGCTGCGCCGCCTGAGGGAACTTTGCCCTCGTTGATGGCGCCCATTAGTGCGGCGACTTCATCTGGATTGAGGGGGCTCGTCATTGTGAGGGCATCCTTTTCGGCGTTCGGCCTCTCGACGGCTGTGACGCCTGTTCGGCCTCACCCTCAAAGGAGGCGACTCGCTCTCGCTGCGCTCGGCTCGCCATCTTATTGGCTCACGAAGTCGGTGATGTAGAGACCGCGAACTTTGACGCCGGGTACCAGCTGGATGAGCTTCTTCACCAGGCCGGCTTTGATCTGCTCGAGACCTTCGGAACCGCGCAGGTCTTCCATGGTTCGGTCAGACAAGTAGGAGATGAATCCGTCGCGAATCTGCGCCGTATGCGCCGCGACCGTCTCTTTGTCTCTGTCGCTGCCGAGCTCGGCTTCGAAAGAGATGCGGACGTAGCGTTCGGCTTCGGGATTGCGGAGACGAACCACGAAGTCGGCCAAGCGAACGGTGGGACCTGATTCGGATCTCTTGCCGCCGCCTTCGCCGCCGCTCTCGTGCTCTTCGCTGGCGGCTTTGGCTTCAGAATGACCACCGCCGAGCATCATCTTGGCGCCCATTCCGACCGCGGCGAGCGCGCACACCGCGCTGATGATGACTGGCAGATTGCTTTTCTTTGGCTGGACTACGTCGTCGTCTTTGTCGGCCATGATCCCTCGCGGAAGGACTGAGCAAGTGAAGTGCCAGACCCTGCGCGAGTAAAATCAGGTGATTATAAGAGTCAGCGCGCCAAGCTCACGTCAACCTCCTGACACGCAGCAACGAACCGTCACCGAGCTGACACCTACAGAGTGCGCATTCATCCCGTGGAGATCTCGCCGAGAATCCAAATCCAAATTGATCAGCTATATAACGACCGTCGCGAGCGGCCCGAGCGCAAGGCGGAGTGAGCACCGGAGCGGAACGTACGCTTTTGTACGGGAGCACCGAAGCGGAGCGACAACGCGACCGAGCGTGGTGAACGAAGTGAACGCAAGCGAGGAAGACAGTGCCGAGCCCGTGGCGAGGCCGGCGATCGGGCCGCGCAGCAGGTCGTTACTTGCCAGCGGCGTTCATCGAGTCGTTGGGGGATAGATCCACTACCAGCTCCACGCGGCGATTCGCCTCGCGCGCTTCCGGCGAATCACCCTTGGCCACCGGATGCGTCGACGCAAATCCCACCGCCTGCAGATTGTCGGAGCTGATGAAGTGCGCCTGCTCGACGTAGTTCGCTACCGTCGCGGCGCGTGCGGCCGACAGATCCCAGTTGTTCTTGTAGCGCGGATTTCGGAGCGGGCTCGAGTCGGTGTGCCCTTCGATCCGAATAGGACGATCGAGCGCGCCGAGCTCGCTGGCCACCGCGTCGAGCACCGGCAAACTCTCGGGGCGAAGCGCGGCTACCGCCGGATCGAAGAAGTGCGAGACCGCCAAACGAATCACCAGTCGCTTGCCTTCGATGTTCACCAGCACGGTGTTCTTCTGCGTATCGTGATCCATGAGCAGCTGGCGCAGTCGGCGTTGAATGCGCTTCTTAATCGTCTGCAGATTGGCCGCCGCTTCCGGCGCCATCTGTTGTTGCGGATGTCCCTCGCCAATGTCTGCTGCGCAACCACCTTCGGACGGCGGACCGTCGAAGATCGGCAGCGCACCGATGCCGCCGGTGCCCGAGACGTGCATGGCCCACTTGATCGACGTGGCGACCTTTTGCATGCGCTTGTTGTCGACGCGGCTGATCGAATACATGACGACGAAGAAGGCGAACAGCAGGGTGATGAAGTCGGCGTAAGAGACGAGCCACCGTTCGTGGTTCTCGTGCTCCTCGTGGACCTGCCGCTTCGCCATCTGTTAGACCCCTTCGAAGATAAAATGACCGGCTGCGAACGCCGATCCTCTCGCTGCGAGCGATGGACTCGTCGCTGCGCTGCTCGCCGTGCCGACAGGCACGCCTGCACCCGCAGGAAGTGCCGAGCCCATGGCGAGGCCGCTGCTCTCTCCTCGTGCACCGCTCTCGCTTCGGTCTCGTCGCTCTCGCTCGATCATCTTAACTCCGAAGGGGTCTAGGCGGCCTCGGCCTTGGGCGCCAGATGGGGACCGGCGTAGGCGCGCAGTTTCTCTTCGAGCACGCGCGGGTTCAATCCCTCTTGAATCGAGAGCACGCCCTCGGCGATGAGCGTCTTGCGCTCTTTTTCCAAATTGAGCTTGCGCTTGATCTTGGTTGCGAGCGGCAGTGCCACCAGGTTGGCGAAACCGACGCCGTACACCGTGGCGACGAAGGCGGTCGCGATACCAGAACCGAGCTTGGAGGGATCGGCCAAGTTCTCCATGACGTGAATCAGACCGAGCACGGCGCCGAGAATTCCGACGGTGGGCGAGAAGCCGCCAAAGCTTTCCCACACTTTGGCGGTGAGGCTCTCTTCTTCGAACTCGGCGTGGATTTCGGTTTCGAGCGCGTCACGGGCGACGGTGGCATCGACGCCGTCGACGAGAAACTGCAGCGCACGCTTGAGAAACGGATCGGTCACGTTGGCCATGCGGCTTTCGAGGGCGAGCACTCCGTCACGTCGGGCCACACCGGCGAGCTCGAGAATGTCGGCGATGAGCTTGCCGATGTCGTGGTGCTCGTTGGTCATGGCGCGCTTGGCGGCTTTCATGCCGCGAATGAAGTCGGGCAGGGGATAGGCGACGGCGACGGCGCCGGTGGTTCCACCAAACACGATGATGGCGGCGGTCGCCTGCATGAGCGAGCTGGCGTGGCCGCCTTCGATGGCCTGTCCGCCGAGGATGCAGGCGATGGCGAACAAAATTCCGCCAATGGTCGTAATGTCCATAGCTTATTCCTCGGCCCTTTTCTGCTCTGCGATAAGGGGTGCACGAGCGATTCTCTGACGGAAAGCGACTACGCTATCGACGATCTGGTTCACCGATTCGCGCACCATGAGGTGCGAGCCGGTGGTTAGAAGTAGCACGGT
>PLXG01000244.1 GCA_003153195.1 Myxococcales bacterium | reverse complement strand
ACACCGTGCCGAACAGTCCGATGAATGGCGCCGTCGCCCCAATCGTACCGAGCGCCCACAGCTGACCTTTGAGTTGCAGCGCGATGCGCTGCCGTTCACGATCGACCGCGGCCTCGAGCGCATGATTGTCCGATCGACCGTGCCGTTCGAAGCCGACCAGGAAGAATTCGGCGGCCATTGACTTTGATCGCTCACAGGCCGCACGCGCATCGGCCAAGGCGCCACGATAGAGGCAGCGCTTCACCGCTTCGGCCAGCGTTCGCGCACGATCGAGCAAGCGCCACATCGCCACCGAGCGTTCGATGGCCACGGCCAGCACCATCACCGAGCAGGCGAGGATCACGATCAACGTGACTCCGCCCGCCTTTAAAGTCTGCATCAGGCTATGAGCGAGCATGGAGCCCAAGATATAGCTGCCCGGTTCTCTCGAAGCAAGTTGCGCCGTGGCCATCTGTGCGTCGCGCAGTCTGTGCACAGGGCTTCCAAAGGGCGGGTCGCACGACGGCTCGGTTGCCCGTGCTTTGCGCGCAGTCTGTACCGAACTGCGCAAGTTGCGCATGGAGCACCGAGTGCGCCGATAACACTTATTATTTGATTATCAATACTTACACCCATCGACAGATCTAGCACGCGGCCTGCATTTGGTCGCCGCCAAGGAACGAGAAAAAACGAATGCGCGCCCTCTTTCAACCTCCGCTGTTTGCCTTCATGGTGCCCGCCCTGGCGTGCGGTGGCGCCATGCTCGCGCTCTCCGATCAAGAGATGGCAGAGAAGATCCCCAGCTCTTTCTGTGACGGTCACGCACCGACCGCTTGCGCAACCGGAGTCGGAGTGGTCTGCACCAGCGTACTCGCGGACGCGCAGAACTGCGGCGCCTGCGGTCTGTCCTGCGAGGCGGGACACCTCTGCTTCGACGGAGTCTGCAAGAGCGCCGAGCTCCGCGGGACGCTTCAACTCCTGGCGGGAAAAGTGGGCGTGTTCGGCGACCGAGACGGCGCGGGCGAAGATGCAACCCTGAGCCCCGCGTTCGACCTCAAGACCGATCGCGCCGGGCATCTCCTCCTCGGCAGCGCCGACGCCGGCGCCTGGCAGGGATCGACCGTCTCGCTGGCCTCCGCGGAGATCGCCACCACACTGCGCGGACGAGGCGTGACCGACAGTTTGGCGCTGGGCGACGACGGCAGCATCTACTTCGCCACTGCTGCCACCATCAAGCAGATGCCGGCGAACGGCGGATTCTCCACCGCCGCCACTCCGGTGATCGCCGGTGTTCATGCGGTGCCCGGATTCGTCGATGCCATCGGGAGTGATGCGCGACTCGGCGAACGGATCGCCGGGATGGCCATCGGCGCCGACGGGAACCTGTACTTGTCAGACAATCGCAATTTCGCGATCCGCAAACTGACGTTGTCCACCGGTGAGCTGACCACGCTGGCGGGAATCGGTCCGGCCGGCGATCACGTCGCCACCGATGGCGTTGGTCGCTCCGCCGACTTCGTGAGCCCGCGCCGGCTGGCCAGCGATGCCGCCGGTCACCTGTTCGTCGCCGATGGCAACAGCATCCGGGAGATCGAGCTCGCCACCGGCCGAGTGTCCACACTCGCTGGCGACGCGATTGCCTCTGGATTTGCCGATGGAGCAGGCGCGCAAGCGCGCTTCGACGCGCCACGCGGCCTGGCCGCCGACGGCGCCGGCGACATATACGTGTCCGATCTCTACAATCATGCGATTCGGAAAATCGCCCACGACACACACCGGGTCAGCACGGTGGTCGGCGATCCACTTCATGCCGGGCTGGCGCTGGGCACACTGCCGGCCGGGCTCGACTTCCCCACCGCCGTCGCCGTTTCGCCCTCGGGCTCGCTCATCATCTGCGATTCGAACGCGATCCTGATCGCCTATCCCTCCGCACTGCCGGCGATCACAGTTACGGAGTCCGATTCATCATTATCACGCCGGGCCGGCTTTCTGCTCATCGCTGGGGGGGACACCGCGAGAGCGGAAGGCCGGTCTGCGCGTGACCAATAGAGTCGCGCGAAGCTGTCAGGCGTAGCGCTTACGGAGTAAATACGAGACGCTGTCTTTGGCGCACTTCGGGCAGTAGCCGAATTTTTCACGAAGATTGCGCAGCGTGGTCTCGACGCGCTCGAACGATTCCTTGTCGAGGTGCAGGCGCGATTTTTCTTCGCCGTCGGCCAAATAGACCAGCAGATCTTCATTGGTCTTCTTGAGCAGCTTCTTCGATTTTTCGAAGTAGGCCTCGCGCAGCATCTGCAGGTGGCGCGGGAAGACCAGCGCGTAGTTGAATCTGCTTCCAGGTGCCTGGCCGGGGTGCTCGATCGACCAGGCGCCGATGCGCGAGATCACCTCGTGGCGGAAATCGTCGCGCTTACCCGAGACGCCGAGCATCTTCTCCACCTCGGTCATCATCTCCTCGTCGGGATCTTCCAGACGGCCGGTGGACGGATTGCGCAGTTTTTCTTTTTTGGTCCAGTGCGAGACGTTGTTGATGTAGCGCGAAAGCAGATCCGAATATTGCTTTTCCTCGACCAGCCCCATCGATGAGCGCAGCTCGTCGTCAACCAGATCGAGGAAGCGCTCGCGCACGATGTAGATGAACTTTTTGTTCTCGTGAAATCCACCCGGCAACGGCTCCTGCTTCAAGAACTCGTAGACGGTGACGTTCTTGACCAGCTCTTCCATCTCCTCGAAGACGCCAAGCGGCGAGATGCAGGCGAAGCGATCGCTCTGCGCCGCGTTCAAAAGCAGCGTCTTCACTTCGCGCGGGCTGGCGCCGGTGCGCCCCTCGTAGTTGGGATAGGCGTCCGACTCGTTCCAAATTTTCTCGATACTGGACGCCAGCTCTTTGGCCTGTTCGGCGCTCAGTCCGGCCGGGGCCTCGCCGCGCGCATAGAGCTCGGCCTTCTCGAGCGGCGTCAGGCGCGCGACCAGATCGGCCAGGCCCTTGGGATATTTTTCCGGCAGCGGCTTGCGCATGCGGGTGAGCACCGCCCACAGCGCAGCCACATAGGCAGTGTGCGGCGCGACATGTTTTCCGAGCGGCGACCGTGGCGCGATGCGCTTTTCGTCGGCCGAATCTCGCTCCAAAAGCGGCTGCATCTCCGCCTGGTAGATCTTGATCTCGTCGGTGTAATCGAGCAGGTACGGCATACGAACGAGCTCGAGCCGTCCTTTGAATGACTGAAACTCGGGGATCTCTTTGAACACCGCCAAATGCGATTCGTTCGACGATCCGATGAGAAAGGTATCGAGAGCCAAGATGCTCGACTCCACGCCCACTTCCGAATGCTCGACGGCGCCGAGCAGATATTTGTAGGCTTCAAGCGGCCGCTTGAGCAGATCGGAATATTCGAGCAGCCCGCGGTTCGACTCCACCAGCTCGCCCGAATATTCGAACAGCGACAGCGACTGCAGCGCCGGCGGCAGCGATTGCAGCGACCGATCCATGGTGAGCTGGCGTGCGCGCGCGTCGACGGCAAGCTGCGGCTCGACAGTGACCGCCGCCGATCGATAGCGATGCGCCACGTAGAAACGTTCCACCTGAACGTGCCTGAGCACCCTCAGGTAGTCTCCTTTGTACGCGACCAGCAGCGCCTCGAAGATCTGTTTGTTCTTGTGTCCGAGATCGCCGAAGCGGATGTAGTCGGACAGCACGAACTCGCTTCCGCCTAGCTTCTCGTCGAGCACCGCCTGGCGGCGCTTGGGCGGCACCAGCAAGAGCGGATTGTCTCTGAGCTCGTCGATGAGCTTGGCGTCGATGAGATCGTCGTCGAGATAGGCGTAGCTCTCGCGTCCGTGCGGCACTCCGATTCCTGCGCCGGCGCCGGGAAAGCCACCGCCATCGAATCCGATTCCGCTCTTGGAAATCTTCTGCGACGGGAAGATCCAGTTGAAGCGATAGAGCGCGCCCTCGTCGAGCGTCGAGTAATATTCCAGCCCGCGAACCAGACAGGAGACGAAGGTGCTCTTGGCCGATCCGTTCGGTCCGTGCAAGAGGATGAGTTTGTTGATGCCGCCTTCGCGCACGAAGTTGCAAATCACGCGATAGACGCGCGTCTGCACCTCTTCTTGTCCGACCAATCGGTCGCGTCCGTCGGCGAACGGCACGTCGAACAACTTCCAGCGGCGTACTTTGCCGTGCGGCGTCTCCAGATCAGTGTGGCCGAAATAGTCGAACACGTCCTTCAGATACTGCGCCGCCGAGCGAGCGTAGCGGCCCGGGTTGGCTTCGAAGAGCTTGTAAAACTCATCGAACGAGATGACGCGCTTGTTGAGCGTATAGGCGTCGCGAATCTCCTGACCGATATCGCCGAGTGGATCTTTCGCTTCGCCTTCCTGTTCGCCTTGCATCGATTTACCTCACGTCGATGGTGAGCGTGAACGGCTGCTTTTTCGGGTCGCAAGAATTGGCAGAACAGACGGCGAACTTGAGCTCGCCGGAGATCACCTTTTTGCCTTTTTCGTTGGCGGTGAACGGCACCTGAAATTCGGCGCCGGTCTCGACGAACCTGACCGCCTCTTTGGCCGAGAACTTGAGCGTCTCCACCTTCACGCCGGTCGGAATCTCCTTCACCGTAAGCGTGGTGGGATATTCCTTGTTCATGTGAAATCCGGCGCCCGGTACGATCTCCACCTTAAACGACGCCTTTTGGCCGGCAGTCACCGCCGGCGCCTCGGCTTTTACCGAGAACGAGGTTTCGGCCTGCGCCCTACGTTCGGCGCCCGCAGCCAGGACCAATCCCAAGGCAATTACGACCACTTTCGTCATGTTCCACACCTCGCCTATTATAATGATACGATTTATTGGCGATTACCATAATGGCTAAGCTCGAATCATGAAGCTGGCGCAACAGCTCGGACGGTATCAGCTTCTCGACCGTATCGCCTACGGTGGGATGGCCGAGATCTATCGCGCCAAGACCTTCGACGGCGACGGTCAGGTTCACTTGGTGGCCGTGAAGAAGGTGCTGCAGCATCTCACCAACGACGACGACTTTCTGCGCATGCTGGTCGACGAAGCCAAGATCTCGGCGGTGCTCAAGCACGACAACATCGCACGGGTGTACGAGTTCGCGCACGATCGCGACGAGTACTTTCTGGCCATGGAGTTTGTCGACGGGAAAGACGTGCGCACGCTTTTGGAAAAACATCGCAACGCCAAACAGCCGATTCCCCCCGAGCACGTAGCCTGGGTGGGAATGCAGATCGGTCAGGCGCTGGCCGCCGCGCACACCCAGCGCGATGGCGCAGGACGCGCGATGCACATCGTCCACCGCGACGTGTCGCCGTCGAACATTCTCTGCTCGTATCGCGGCGAAGTGAAGCTCTGCGATTTCGGCATCGCCAAAGCCACGCTCACCCGCGTGCAGACCAAGACTGGCGTCATCAAGGGCAAGGTCAAGTACATGAGCCCCGAGCAGGCGATGGGGCGCAGGCTCGATCACCGCAGCGATCTCTTTTCGCTCGGCACCGTGCTCTACGAAATGCTCACGCTGCAGCCGCCCTTTGTCGCACAGAGCGAAGTCGAGATGATCTTCGCAGTGCGCGACGCGCGAACAAAAGACATGCGCGATCTGAACAAAGACGTGCCGCCTGATCTGGTCACCGCCGTGAACAAGCTCATGTCGCGCTCGCGCTCGCAGCGCTATCAGAGCGGACAAGATCTGGCGCTGTCGATGCGCATGTACCTCGACAAATATAAGCCAGGCTACCGGCGCAGCCACTTTGGCCGCTACATGCGCAAGCTGTTCGACTCCGACATCGATCGCGAGCTTCGGCTCATGGAAGAATACGTGATCGATCAGGCCGATCCCACCAAGGTGGGCGTGAACCTGATCGCCGAGGCGCTGGGCAACGACGCGCCTTATACGCAGTTCACCGCCGCTATGATGGGCACGCGCGCCGGATCCAACGTGCAGACCGCGATGTTTCCGCGCGTGGAGCCACCGGATCCGACCGACCTGCACTCCGAGCCGACCCAAATCCTTCGGCGCAACATTCCGTCCAGCTTGCACGAGCTCAAGACGCAAATGTTCGATCTGAAGGCCCGTCCGATCGACCATCCGAATGAGTCGAGCGAGCTGCCGGTGCAGGCGAATCTACACGAGCTGAGTACACAGATCTTTCAATTGCCCGATGAAGGTCCGCGATCGGCCTCTGGTGCGATCGAGACCAGCGATCAGCGCGGCAAATTGCGCAAAGACGATTCGCTGCCGAACTCGACCGAGATTCCGACGCCCGCCATTGCCATGCCACTGCGGCGGCCGACGCTCGCGCGCGGGGAGATCTCGCGAGTCGATTCGAACTCGGCACAAAACGGGATCGACTCGCAGGCGGGGACACAAATTGTCGGACAATTGGATTCGATCTCGGTCGATCCTTCGCTCGCACTCGAATCTTCCGTCGACAGCGGCGCGCCCGGCGCACGACCCATCCCCAGCCTAACCGCTCCCATCAAACGCGAATCGCCGAGTCAGATAGCCGACACCGCGGCGCAACTGAAGGCGCAGACCTCCACCTCCGATCCGCTCGAGCTCCCCGAGCTTCGGACCGCGATCGGTCCGCCGCCGTCGTCGATTGTGAAGAACCGATCGACCACCAACCTTCCTTACATCGATCCGGATGAGCCGCCGCCACTGCCGCCGCTACCGTCGACCGGATCGTCGCCGCTCGTGGGCGGTGACTTATCTCCGTTCGAACAGCCTCACCAGGTCTCTCCGCCAAAAGAGGCGGAGCCTGCTCCGCGCCCAGTGCGGCGCACCAAGATCGCACACCCGCCGCCGTTCGACACCCAGCGAACCGGCGCGATCCCAGATGAGCCGGCCGCGCCGCGAACCTTTCGAGAATCCAAGGAGGGTCGCGAAGAGGGTGAAGAGACCCCCGTGGCGCTTTCTGATGAAGATCTCGAAGACCTCGACTGATCAGCACGTCCCGATGGGCCGTAGCATCACTCGTGCAGTCGCAGCTCCACCCGACTGTCTTCGTTGGCTCGCACTTCCACTTCGTCGGTGACGCGACGACCACCCTTTTCGGCGGAGATCGGGATCTTTCCCGCCGGGACGCCCATCAGCTTGAATTGTCCGTCGCGATCGCTTACGGCGGTGATGTCGCCAGCGCACACCGTCACCGAGCCGGCCTCGCGTCCATCTTCGTCGACAACGCGACCGACCACCGTGCCGCCGAGCTCGAGCTCGCAGTCGAGATCGCTCAAAGTCACCTCGCGCTCGTGTGCAGCCGCCGGTAGCTCGACCGCGCGAACCCAGGTCACATATCCGGGCGCGCGAATGGTGAGCGTTCCGCTTCCAACCGGAATTCCCGTGCGCCGAAAATGTCTGCCATCGAGCAAAAGAGCGATTCGCTCGCTGCCAATGGCCAATTCAACTTTGGTTCCCGGCGGTGCGCTCGAGAGCCGACGAGTGCGGACCTCGCCTTCGATGCCGGCGCCGTAGCCGAGCGCGATGTGCACCGGCTTGCCAGGCATTCCCTCAAACCAAGCCGGCGCATAGTCGCCATGGACGGCCCGGCCACGATGCGGCCCGGCGGTCACGTGCTCGATGCGAAAGAGGCCGGCGCGGTCAGTCACCGCCGACTGGCGATCGTCGATGGCCGCACCTTTGGATGACTCGAGCTCCACTCGAACGCCGCCGATGGGATTTTCGCGCGCGTCACGAACTTCGCCTTCGAGGAATTCATCGGCATGCTCCAGCACCACGCGCACGTTGTTCGGGCCTGTCACCGAGACAAGGAGCGAAGGAGATCGGCTCACGGCGAATTTAGGATGTCGGACAATGACCACCACCGCTCCGGGCGGAAGACCGGTGAGACGGAAGTGTCCACGCCCATCGGTCATGAAGTCGGAGGCGGCGGTCGTGGTCGCGGTGGAGGGTGAGCCGAGCCCAGACGAGACGTCCTTGGGGAAAGGCAAAGGGCCGCGCAGGATGCCAAGCTCGCCCGCTTCTTCCAATCGGCCATCCGTGGAGCCGGGCATATCCCAGTCGAGCCCACTGAGCGGCAAGAGCGCACCGCCTTCCAACTGTTTGAACGCTTGCACCGCGGCACCTGCCACCGGCGAACCTTGCTGATCGAGCACCTCTCCGTCGAGCGAAGCGCCGCGCTCCATCGTCAGATCGAAGCGATCACCAGAAGCCACCGCAATGGCCTTGGCGCGAATCGTCAGGTGATCGGGCGTACGCGCTGAAACTAAATATTTTCCCGGAAGCACCGCCGAAATGGCGAAGTGACCGTTCTTGTCAGACATCGCGGTCCGTCGCAGCGCGGTTTTCTCCAGCTCGTCGAGCGCAACTTCACCGACCACCGGGCCCTCGGCATCGCGCAGCTGTCCCTCGAGCACCACCGCCGGGAGGAGCGTCATCGTAAGCTCTTCGGCCGGAAGGCTGGCGACTACGAATGCGGCGAATTTTCCGTCGGCACTTGCGGCACGAACCGCGGTGCGGCCTTCCGAGGCGCCGGCGACCCGAAATCGCCCGTCGGCTTGCGAGGTGACATGGGTGATCGATCCGCGGGTGGCCACGTCGATCTGTGCGTTCACTTCCGGCACGCCCGCGCGCAACAGCCTACCGCGCAGATCGAGCACGCGATCGAGGACGACTTGCAGATCGCTGCCGTCGCCGCTCGGGACAATCGTCTCGGTATGATACCCGCGAGCGCGGACCTCGAGTCGATCGGTCGGGCCTGCAATGGCGATATGAAAGCGGCCAGTCGCATCGGTTTTCCCCGCGCTGGCCTGGCCGTCTACGATCTCCGCGCCTTCCACCGGACTGCCATCGAGGTTGGTCACAACGCCAGTGACATTGGTTAACTCATGAGAATCATGCTTATTTACGAGACGTGGATCGGGCGAATATCGCTTGGCGCCCCAGGCGAACAGCAGCGCCACCAGGAGGGTCACCCCGACGAACGCCAGGACTGTTTTCTGCCCCTCCCTCACGCCGCGCTCATCCAGACTTGCAACCCCTCCTGAGGTCTGATAAACACCCGGGCTCTTGGGAGAAACCAATGGCTAGCGCGTGCAACATTTGTGAAAAAGGTCGGCTCGTCGGAAACAGGGTGAGCCACTCGAACATCAAGACCAAGCGGGTTCAACATCCGAATCTTCAGCGCGTCCATGCGCTCATCGACGGTGTGCGTCGCCGCATTCGAGTTTGCACGAGATGCCTGCGCTCCGGAAAAGTAGTCAAAGTAGCTTAGCGCGACCGGAGGGCGTGGAGCGGCGAGCGTAGCGAGCGCACCCGCAGGAAGTGCCGAGCCCGTGGCGAGGCCTCGCCTACTCAACCGTCTTCGCGCTACCCGCCGCACAGTTAGTTGTAAGAACCACGCAACTGATCCCCGATTATGAAATCACGGCGATGGCGTCGATTTCTACTAGCGCCCCGCGCGGTAGACCGGCGACCTGTACCGTCGCGCGCGCTGGCGGCGCCTCTTTGAAATGGCTGCCGTAGATTTCGTTGACCGCGCCGAAGTCGCCCAGGTCAGCGAGAAAGATGGTGGTGCGTACTACGCGCGAGAAATCCGCGCCGGCCGCTTTCAACACCGCGCCGAGGTTCTCCATTACCTGCTTGGTCTGCGCGCGAACGTCACCGGCGCCCACCATCTCGCCGGTCGCGTAGGAGAGCGGGATCTGTCCCGAGCAAAAGATCATAGTGCCCTGGCCGAGCGGAACGGCGATGGCCTGACTGTAGGGCCCGATCGCCTTGGGCGCGCTCTCGGTTGCGATCATTTTGTGAGCCATGGGCTCCTCACTGATTGATTTGGCCGGCACTATACCGTAAATAACCTGCAATGCCCGCTGTCGTTTACATGGTGCGAGACCTGCTCTTCACATCCAAAATTCGAGAGACCGCCAAGCAGCTCGGGCTCGACGCGCAGTCGGTGCGCTCGGTCGACGAGCTGACCGCACAGGCGAAAGATGCGCGCGTGGTGATCCTCGATCTGCGATTGCCCGAGGCGATCGCGGCGCTGCAAAGTCTGACCGGAACCGCGGTGGCCAAGTTGGGCTTCGTCGATCACGAACGCGCCGATCTGATGGCCGAGGCTACCCGGCTCGGCTGCACGCAGGTATTGGCCAAGGGAAAATTTTCCTCCGACTTGCCGCGCATCTTGGCCGAGCTGCCCGCGTGATTTTTGAAAAGCTGGCCGCCGATGTCGCGCGTCGCCTCGCGGTGGTCGAAGAGATCTGGAAGGCGCGCCTCGAGATCGACATGGCGGGCATGGTGCGCGGCGCACGGGCGCGATTGGAGGAGCATCTTTCGCTCACGCCGCTGCCGCTCGATCCCGATTTGGCCGAGAAGCACGGACCGTTCGGCGTCGGTCGCATCGCCACCCACGCGTGGCAAGCGCCCGGCTTTCGCAAGGTGGTGCTTTCCGAGATCTCCCTCGAGCCGCCGCGCATTCCGATGATCGACAATTTCGCGCTGCCGCTGATAAATGGATTCGCCATCGTGCTGGCACCCGAAATGACCGTCAAGGCGCCGCTGTTCGCCTGCGACTTCATGGCGCTGCCGACGCGAATCTCGGTCAACGCCGACGACTACGCTTCGTCCGACCTGCGCTCTCAATTCGCGGTCGGATTCGGTCCTCGCGATGACGCACCGCATAGCGGAGGGGTGGCGAGCGCGCTCGAAAGTGACCAAGGTCCGTCCTGGCTGCGCGCCCTCGCCTCTGGCCACGGACTGCACGCCAAGGTCTCACTTCGCGAGGTGGGCGACGCATTTGCTGCACTGATGGTGCATTTAGGTGCCTACCTCGAAGCCTCGCGCGGAGCCGCAAAAGGGGTCGACGGCGCTCGCAGCCAACAGATTTTTTTCGAGGCATTTCATGTACATGGGCCGCGAGTTGGACCGCTTGCCCAAGTCTTCGGGAAGCCTTGGGCCGAGCGTTACAGCCGAATTTTGTTCGAGTAAACTTCCTTGCGCTGAAAGCGGATTTTTGTATAGTTCGCGAGTCACCACCCACGGTTGAAGGGGGCTTTTATAGATGCGGATTCTCAGGGCGCGTTACCGGAGTGGTGAAGAGTTTCTCCGTCATTACCAGCCGTCCCTCCAAGGCGGCGGGGTGTTTTACCCGACGAGAGAAGCTATTCCACTCGGCTCGCCTATCTTGGTCGAGATTCGGTTTCCCGAATTGGCCAACAGCCAGCTCATGCGCGCCTTCATCGCCTGGCGTCGCGCGGGCAAGCACCGCACCAAGCTCCGTGCCGGGCTCGGCCTCGAATTTCATGCAGCGGAACAGAAGCGCCGCGATTTCTGTGTGGCGGTCGCCAAGGGTGAGATCGTCGACATGGTCACCCGTCGCCATCGCCGGCTTCCGGTCACGCTCGAAGCCGATTGGCGCGTGATCCAAGATCGCGAGACCCACACCAGCCACGTAGAAGACATCGGGCCGGGCGGCGCGTTCATTCGCACCACCGACTTTCTGCCGCCTGGAACGGAGATCGTCCTCGACATCACACCACCGGGAAGTCTTCGTCCGCTCGAGATCGCCGGTCGCGTGGCCTGGACGCGCCACACCGTGGGCGAAGAGGGCATCGGCATCGAGTTCAAGACCCGTGACGCGGGCGGAACGCGTCGATTGAAAGAGCTCGTTCGCCGACTGGAGATGCTCGAAGCCGAGAGCACCATCGTCGAAGAAGATCTCGCCGAACAGGCGTAACTCGCGCTTTCTTTCAGATCCGCTCGTCGATTTCCAAATCAGTTCGGTAGCGCCAAAATCACCAGCGCTGTGTCATCCGCGATGACGAAGTTGCCGTTGGGCAAGGCGGCGATCGAAGTCGCCTGACTGAGCCCGCCCGGAAGCGGTCCCAGGTTGATCCCAATCAGCCCCGCGACACCGGCCACCGTGGTGACCGAACCGTCGGTGCCGATCTTGCGAATGAGCTCGTTTTCCTGATCGACCACCATGAGCTCGTCGATCGCGGTCGCCGCGGTTCCGAGCGGGCCTGAGAAGCGCGCGGAAAGTCCTTTGGCATCGAGCGATCCGCTGGCGGTGGTGCTGCCGGCGAGCGTGGTCACGACGCCCGCTTGGGTGATGGTACGAATGACGTTGCCGTCGGAAACATAGACGTTGCCCGCATGATCGACCGAGAGGCCGGACGGCGTGCTGAAGCGCGCGGCGCTGCCGGTGCCGTTGGTGGTGCCGATGAGCCCAGCGCTGCCGACGAACGTGCTCACTACCGCGGCGTTCGAAATCTTGCGGATGGTGTAGTTGTCGGCGTCGACGGCAAAGAGGTTGTCGCTGGCGTCGATGCCGAGCCCGACCAGGCGTGAAAACGTGGCCGTCGCACCGGCGCCGTCGGCGTGCCCGAAGACGCCCGCGCTTCCGGCGAAGGTGGTGACCACGCCTTGCGCGGTGATCTTTCGCAGCGCGAAATTCCCCGAATCGGCCACGAAAATATCCCCCGCGCTGTCGACCGCGACGCCGGACGGCGATTTGAATTTCGCCGCGGCGCCGGTTCCGTCGTCGGGCCCACACTGCCCTGCGCTACCGGCCAGCGTGGTCACTGCGCCATCGGCGGTGATCTTTCTCAGCGTGCAGCTCAACTGATCGACCGCGAAGACATTTCCATTTTGATCCGCGGCCACGCCCCACAAATATCCGAACCGCGCGGCGTTGCCAGAACCATCGCTGCTGCCTCGCACCGGCGGACGACCCGCCACCGTAGTCACCGCGGCCACCGTCGAGATTTTTCGAATCGCCGAATTGTGGCTGTCGACCACCACCAGCTCGCCAGCTGAGCCCACCGCGATCCCGCTGGGAAACCAGAAGCGCGCGGAAGGTCCGGTGCCGTCGTCGCTGCCGGTTTGGGTCGAGCTTCCCGCGAAGGTGGTCACCGCCAAGCTCGAATCGATCTTGCGAATGGTGTTATTGAGCGAATCGGCCACGAAAAGATTTCCCGAAGCGTCGGCGACTATCGATCCGCTCGACGAGAAACGCGCCACGATACCGCTGCCGTTGACATTGCCCTGATCGCCCGACGATCCGGCGATGGTGGTCACCATCTGTCCGGAAGTAATCTGGCGGATGGCGTCGTTGTCCATGGCGTAGAGCGTGTTGCTGGCTCCGCGCCCAAGCCCGGTGAGCGCCTGAAAGCGCGCGGCGGCGCCGCTGCCGTCTTGGCTGCCGTGCTGGCCAATGGTTCCAGCAAAGGTGCTCACGGTTCCACTCGGTGTGATCTTTCGAATGATCTGCGAGTCCGCCACATAGACATTGTCAGCGCTGTCGGTCGCGATGCCGCGTGGAGCGCTGAACTTTGCCGCCGCGCCATCTCCGTCGGCACTGGTGCCGAGCTGGCTCGCGGTTCCGGCGAAGGTGCTCACCACGCCGCCGGCGGCGATCTTGCGAATGGTTCCGTTGCCCAGATCGGAGACGAAAAGATTTCCGATGCTGTCGATGGCGATTCCATAGGGTGCGTTGAATTGCGCGCCCACGCCGGTGCCGTCATTGGCGCCGACCACGCCGGGACTGCCGGCCAGCGTGGTGACCACACCGGCAGACGTGATCATGCGAATGGTGTCGTTGCCGGAATCGGTGACGTAGATATTTCCGCTCGCGTCAGACACAATACCGACCGGATCGGCGAACAGCGCCACCGTTCCGGTTCCGTCTTGATGACCCGCGCCGCCGAGACCGCCGGCGAGCAATGTCAGCGATCCGGCCGCGCCTCCATCGACGCTCGCATCCGCTGCCGCATCCTCGACGGAGAGATCGACCAGCGCGGCATCGGTCGCGCCGGGCGAATCAGAATTCTTGCATGACACCGCAATAATCAACGGCCACGCGCACCACGCCAAAGAGCGCTTCATCGGCGCCAGCATCTAACTTGGCCTAGCTCCCGCTCCCGCTTTCATAGTCCGCGCCGTAGCAGCTACCGGAGACGCAGGCTTGCCAATTGGCGCACGCGTGATAGCACCAGCCGCAGTTCTTGTTGTCGTTCTGCAGGTTCACGCAGGTCGATCCGCAAATTGTCTGACCTGCGCCGCAAGCGGTGCAGACGCCCGCCGTGCAGACGCGCCCTCCGCCGCACGATTTTCCGCAGCCGCCGCAGTTGGTGGGATCGCTCTGCAGATCGCGACACTGACTTCCGCAGAAGGTCTTGCCGAACGGACATCCGCAGATGCCGTTGGTGCAGGTTTCATTGCAGTACGCTCCGCAAGCGCCGCAGTTGTACTTGTCGGTCTGCAGGTTGGCGCAGGTTCCGTAGCACGACACCTGACCGCTGGCGCACGAGGTACAAGATCCCTCTGTGCACTGCTGGGTCGCTGAGCAGGTGTGATTGCACGCGCCGCAGTTGTAATAGTCGTCGAGCTGCGAGCAGTACGACTCGTTGCCGGTCTTGCAGAGACTGTCGCCGCTGCCGCTCGGGCAACTGCAAATTCCATTGGAACAGGTGCCGGCGCAATATTGACCGCAAGCGCCGCAGTTCAAGTAGTCGCTCTTCGCGTTCACGCACTGGCCGTCACACAGCGTTTGACCGATCGGACAGACGCACGCGCCACTTACGCAGGTGGCGGCGCCGCACTGCTGAAAAC
This sequence comes from Myxococcales bacterium, assembly GCA_003153195.1. Lineage (GTDB taxonomy): Bacteria > Myxococcota_A > Polyangia > Palsa-1104 > Palsa-1104 > PALSA-1153. Next base: position 10,374 of record PLXG01000244.1, on the reverse strand, counting down.
ATCCGCCGCAATTATTCGGATCGCTGTTCAAGTTGACGCAGCTGTTGTTGCAAGCGGTCTTGCCGCCCGAGCATTGCACGATGGCTCCCGAGGAACAGACCTGGCTCGTAGTGCAGCTGGATCCGCAGTTTCCGCACGACTCGGAATCGTTCATGAGGTCGCGGCACTGACCATTGCAGAAGGTTTTTCCCAGTGGGCAAACGCAAGCACCGCCCTGACAAATGCCGCCGGAGCAAGATTGACCGCAGCCGCCGCAGTTCCACAGGTCGCTCGACAGGTCAACGCACGCGCCGGCGCAGCTAACCTGTCCGTCCGGGCACGCGAAGCAGATGCCGTTTCCGCAGTACTGACCGGTCGTGCACACGTTTCCGCAGCCGCCGCAGTTGTTGCGATCGAACTGCGTGTTGCGACAGAAGGTGTTGTTGTCATCGGTAGCGCAGGAGATGGTTCCGTTCGGACACATGCAACCGCCGGCGACGCAGGTGCCACCGCAGAACTGCCCGCAGGCACCACAGTTTCCGCTGTCGCTCTGAAGATCGACGCACGCGCCGTTGCAGTTGGTGAAGCTGGTGGTGGCGGCGATGAGCGACGCGCGATAGAACGCCATCGAACTGGTGACCGGATCGGCGATAGACATCACGCCGGTGTCGTCCGCTTGAATTGGATCGCCCAGGTTGGTAAATCCAGCCGCGAGGCTGACGCTCTTTTGGATCTGATAGGTGGCCCACGGCGTGCCGACGAACAGCACTGTGAAGACGCCATCCGCCGTCGAGTAGCTGCTCGGGCTCAAATAGATCTGACCGCCTTGATTTACCGCCGCCCCTTTGACTTGGCCGCAGTCGGTACACGCGCCCGAGATGCAAGCCTGCGTCCCCGGACACACGTGGTTACAGGCGCCGCAGTTGAGGGAGTCGGAGTCGAGCGAACGACAGATGTTCGAGCACAAGCTGGTGCCGCTCGGGCAGGTGCAAATGCCGCTTACGCAGCTACCGCCGCAATATTGTCCGCAGGCGCCGCAGTTGCTGACGTCGGTGTTCAGATCGGCGCACACGCCGCTGCAATCGGTTTTGCCGCTCGGACAGGCGGCGCACACACCGTTTTGACAAACTTGGCTTCCGCCGCACACATGTCCGCAGGTGCCGCAGTTGGCGTTGTCAGACGTGAACGCCTTGCACGAGGTCGCACTACCGACGGTGCACGCAGTTTGGCCGGTGGAGCAGACGCAGACGCCTGCGGTGCAGGTTCCGTCGCAGGTCTTGCCACACGCGCCGCAATTGTTCTCGTCCGTCTGCGCGACCACACACTTGCCATTGCAATCGAGCTCACCCGATGGACAGGAGCAGTGACCGTTCGAGCAGGTTCCACCGTCGCAGGTGGTGCCGCAAGCACCGCAGTTGTTGGTGTCGGTCTTGAGGTTTACGCAGTGGCTGTCGCACACCGTTTGGCCCACCGGACACGAGACGCAGCTTCCCGACGAGCAAACTTTTCCGGCCTTGCATGCCTTGGCGCAGGCGCCGCAGTTGAAGATGTCGTTCTGTATATCGAAACAGGAGAGTACCGCGCCTCGTCCGCAGCGAGTTTGTCCGTCCGCGCACGTGCACTTGCCGTTTACGCAGGCGCCGCCGCAGAAGTTCCCGCAGGCGCCGCAGTTATTGGGATCGCTCTGCACGTCGAAGCAGGTGTTGCCGCACACTTTCTGGCCGCCGTCGGCGCAGGTGGGCGTGCAACCGCCGGCCAGACAGGTTTGGCCGTTGGGGCAGACGATTCCGCAACCGCCGCAATTTTGAAAATCGAGCGACTGGTTGGCGCACACCGTGCCGCAGGGCTGGTTGTCCGAGGCGCAGGCGACACAGACGCCGGTCGGACTGCACAGCTCTCCGGTCGGGCAACCGGTACCGCAGGGACTGGCGAGCGTGGTCACCACACCGGCGGGCGTGATCTTGCGAACCGCGTTGTTCTTCGAGTCAGTGACGTAGAGATTTCCCGAAGCGTCGACGGCGATGCCGTACGGTGCGTAAAAGCGCGCGCCCACACCGGTTCCATCTTGCCATCCGGCGATTCCAGGTGCGCCGGCCAGCGTGGTGACCTGTTTGCGCGAAGTGATCTTGCGAATGGTGTGGTTGCCGGTGTCGGCGACGTACACATTGCCGAGCGAATCGGCGACGATTCCGGTCGGCGCGTTGAAGCGCGCGTTACGCCCCACTCCGTCGGCATTGCCGGCGACGCTCGTGCCCGCGAACGGCAGGAAATTGTGCAGCACCTGATTGTTGACGGTGGCGTAGCTGGCTTTGGTTCCGGGAAAGAAGGCCGCACCCAGAATGTTCGACGGGCTGGCCCAGCCGGTGATCGACGAGGTGACGCCGAACGGATCGACGCGCCGCTCGTAGGTCAGACAAAGCGCCAGCGATCCGTAACAGCTGTCGAGTACGTGCAGATTTCCTTTGGCGTCGAGGCTGGGCGCAATCGGCACGATGAATGCGGCACCGGCACCGATGCCATCATTGTCGAAACGTGAGGCCGCGCCACCGGCCAATTCACTCACGCGACCAGTCGACGTGATCTTCAAAACCACCGCGCGGTTTCCTTGCGTGCGCACCGCCGGCACATAGAGATTGCCCTGCGTGTCGGCCACGATTCCGAATGTCTGACGATATTTGCTCAGGTCGGCGACCAGCGACGGTGATCCGTTCTTAGGGATCTCGACCACCGCGCCATTTTGGCTGGCGATGCCGGTAATGACGAACACGTTGCCCGCTGCATCGACGGTGATATCGGTCGGCTCTTGAAGTGTTTCCGCCGGTGCGGCGATCAAGTTCGAGCTGCTCTCGGTATGTGAGGAATCGCTGGATCCGCAACCGTTCGGAGCGCCGAACGAAAGCACGAGCGCGGCGCCGGCCAAGCCGAAGAGGCCCCATCGCACTTTCTTTTTTTCGTTCCCGCCAAACTTCATTGTGTTCCCCTTCATCACGCCTCCAGCGGCCGATCGATCTACAGCCCACTGCGCCCGAGCTCGAAGCGATCAATTCACCGGCTTGCATCCAAAGGTCGCCGACACATCTTTCACCGAGCCCACCTGCAGCGCCTTGCAGGTCTGACCATAAAATACGATCGACTGCATGCCCGATCCGAAGTCCCAGCCGTTCACATGGCTGGTGTCGCGCGTGATCTCGCCCTGGCTCCCCTGGACGACCACCAGGCTGGGATCAGTGGGCGTGACCGTAAGAGGATATTCGCACGAAACGATCTGCGAGGCGATTTGATCGAGCAACGCCAGAAACTCAGCGGTGGTCGAGACGGTGTAGTACGGCTTTTCGCCCTGGGCCATGTTGGGCTCGAGTCCGTTTTGGGCCATCTGGGTGAGTACCGCGTCGGCACCGGGATCCGAGCCGATTCCAATCACATAAGTGTGAATTCCCATCGCCGCAGCAGCGGTGACCGCGCTTTCGGCGGCTACATCGGGTGTGCTCGAATCGGGGCTGCAGCTGGGCTCACCATCAGTGGAGAGCAAGAGATAGTGCGAATGGCTGTCGTTGAGGTTGTGCAGATAGGCCGCGGCCGACTGGATCGCCGCTGCCGTCGGAGTCTGTCCGCTTGGCGTGACATCATCGAGAGCGGCCGGAATGTCGGCACCTCCGAGCGCCCCGGGAGGGACCGCCGGGTCGAGCGGAACGCCGCAATCGCTGCCGTCGGAGAACAGCCACAGCCCCCAGTCGATGGTCGACACCTCGCCGACCGCCTGCTTGATGGCATTAGCCATCTGGATCCACTTCGACGTCGGCTGTTTCGCAGTGCCGAGCGGCATGTCGTTAACGTCATTGTTCATCGAGGCCGACTGGTCTTGCACGATCAGGATATCGGGCGTCGTACCGGTCACCAGCATGAAGCTCTGCACGCCGCAGGTGTAGGTCATGTCGCCGTGCTCGGTGATTCCGAGATCGCCGCCGTCCCCGCCGCCGTCATCATTGCCGACGTATCCATCGGAGTCGACCACAAAACCGTCGGTCTCCTGGCGGCCGCCATGACTGCACGCCGACGCACAAAGCGCCAGCCAGAGCGAGCCTATGGAAATGCGACGCCGCATTTGCGTCTATGGAACCTCCAAACAATAAATGTGTTTGTCAGTCGAACAGTCGCCGGTCCCGGAGCTCACTGCGATGCCATCGACATCACCCAGCGACGACAAACCGACGGTTCCAAAGCCTGAGGTCGAGGTCCAATTGCTGCAGTTCGAACTGGTCGTCAAATATTCGCCGGTCCAGGTGTCCTCGCTTCCGAGCGCAGCCGTGCTGGCGATCGCGCTTCCGGTGCTGCCGAATTCGCTGAGCGGCGCCACGAAGCCGGTCTGCAGATCCGAGAGAGCGCCGACCAGCACTCCGTCCTGTCGATACCAGGGTCCGCCGGTGAAGCGGCCGTAAGCGTGATTGACCGTTGCGCCAGAATTTGTTCCCAGAAACGCCTTGAATGTTCTGCTCTGCAGCGCCGGGCTGTAGGCAGTTTCGTCCTGACAGAATGAATCGGCGTCGGAGAGGCTGGCCTGGTCTGAGAGCCCGGGACTAAAGGTGTCGTCGGTCAGGAATGCCAGCTTGGAGTTCACGGGCGGACTCAGCGCCAGCAGTGCGCTCGCCACGCCACGCTCGAAACAGTAGATGTGCGCCTGAAGCGATCCGCACGTGACCGCGCTACCGGTGAAGTTGGTCCAGTTGCTGGTTCCGGCGGTGCTGTAGCCGTAGGAGAATTGGGCGGATCCGGAGCTCCAATTGCCGCACATGTGTCCGGCGTCTTTGGTTCCGTTTTCTAGTGTTCCGGTGGCCAAATAGTCGCTGGTGGCGGTGCGACTGCCGAGTCCCGCCTTGACGATCGTGCGGGTTTCGGAAATCTTGGGTGGATAGAGCACCTTGATCTGATTGCCGCTGGTGATGTCGTCGGCTNNACGGTGGAGGTCGACAACCAAGCGCGATAGCTGGTGGCGTTCGGTAAACTCGCGGCGCTGGCGGCGGTCTGACAAAAGGAGTCGGCCCCTGCGAGGTCGGTTCCGACGCTGGTCACCAAGGCAATCTTGTCGTGCGAGACGAACATATAATTGTGCGCGTCGATGGAGACCGAAACCGAGCGCGCCTGAAACAGATCGATCTGACAGGTGTTGCTGGTGGTCACGGTGTCGCAACCAGACCACCGGACGATGCGACCGGCGGAGTTGCCACTGCCGGTCATGGTCAGAGTCACCGTCGAGTTGGCGGCAAAATTGCGCGTGCAGTTGGCGGTGCAAGCAGCGGCGCCGCTCGCGTCGAAAGCGACACTCCCGGTGCCTTCGCCGGTGAAGGTGACGGTGAGTGTATTGAGCTGCGTCATGTCTGGGATCGTGACGAGATCGGGCGATTGGATCATGTCGTGCACCACCGTCATATCGTCGACGATGCCGGTCATATCGTTCACGACGGCGGTGGTCATGTCGTCCACGACGGCGGTCATGTCGGAAACCATCGTCATGTCTTCGTGGTTGGTCGTCGTCATGTCCTCGTGGTTGGCCGTCGTCATGTCCTCGTGGTTGGTGCTCGCCAAATCCTCGCCATGGCCGGCAAGGTCGACGTCACCCATGTTCACCGGATCGGAATTCAGGCAGCCCGCCAGCGCGGAAGTCAAAATCATCGAATAAGCAAAACTACGAATCGTCACGGACCCTCCAAACAATAGATGTGATAACCCTGCGAGCAGTTGCCCTGACCGTTGGTGATTGCGATGGCGTCGTCCTCGCTCAGGAACGAGCTTCCGAGCGTGCCCACCCCTGACCCCGACGTCCAATTGGAACAGGTCTGACTGGTGGAGCTGAACTGACCGGTCCACGTATCTTCGGAGCCGTTTGCTCCATCTGATCCGATCGAAGACGTGCCGTCGGCGAAAAGATCGAGTGGAGCGTCGAAGGTGGCGGAGGTCAGATCGGTCACCAACTTCACCCCGTCACGACGGTACCAAGGCCCAGGACCAGTGAAATTGCTCCACGCGCCACTTCCAGTATTCAGATACGCCTTGAACATTCGCGACGGCGATTGCAGCGCCGCATTTCCTGCATTTCGATCCGAATTGCAGAGCGCGTTGGCATCGGAATAGCTCATCTGGCTGGCGGTCCCCGGCGAATAGAGGGTGCTGGAAAGGAAAGCGAGCTTCGCTCCTGTCGGCGGCGTGACGACCGGAAGTGCGGTGTTCAAAGTCTTCTCGAAACAATAGATGTGCGCTGACACGCCCGTGCAAGACGCTGTTTTGGTGCCTCCCGAGAAGCTGGTCCAATTGGAGGTCCCAGCGGTGGTGAACCCGTAGGAGAAGGAGTGCGATGTGGACTGGCTCCAATCGCCGCAGGTGTTCGAGCTCGCGGTCCCGTCATCTTTGGTGCCGGTGGCGAGAAACTCGGGGTGTGGATTTCCGATGCGCGTGGCACCCGCCTTCAGCACCTGGCCGTTCTCATCGAGCTTGGGTGGATACAAGACCACGATCTGATTTCCACTCGAGAGGTCGCTGGTGAATGGAAGACCGTCGGGACGGATCCAGCCCTGGAACCCGGTGAAGCGATCTTTGGCGCCTTGCGCCGAGGTCGAAAGCCACGCCGCGTAACTGCCCGGGTTCGGCAAGCCGGCTGTCATCGCTGCGCTGGTGCACAATGGGCTGCTCGCGCCGCCGACGTTGGCTCCGATGCCGGTGACCGAAATCGTCCCGCTGGTTACGAACATGTAGTTGTGCGTGTCGATGCTGAAGAGGACCGAGTGGAAGCCGTTCATGGTGACCCGACATTTGGGCGGACTGTCGGTGGTGAACGTATCGCATCCGGTCCAGCGCACAATTCGTCCGGCCGAGTCGCCGGTGCCGGTGGCGGTCAAGGTGACGACCGTGCCCGATGCAAACGTTCCCGAACAGTCTGTCGTGCAGTCGTTGATCGCCGGCGTCGCCCCGTCCGAGCTCACGGTCGCGGTTCCGATCTCTCCGAGCGATGAAGGGGCGAATGAAACCATCAGCGTTTTCAGGCTGCTCAGGTCGGGTGACGTGAAGCCGTCCATCGAACCGTCGACCCCTCCGTCGGAAAGTCCGGACATGTCTCCCGGCATGACATCCGTTCCCAGCTTCAGTTGCACGTGCGTCGCGATCGCGCCCGAAGACTCGAGGGCGATCGAATCGCTGACGCCCGACGCGAACACATCGCCCGAGCCGTCGGCGCTGGCGTAGGCGTACACCTTGATCGTGACATTTCCAACGTGCACCGATGGCAAGATGAGCACCCGCTCTTGCCAAGCGCCGCTGCGCGCTTTGGTCGCGAACGGCGCATCGGTTTTACTGAGATCACCCTCGAGGGCGACCTTGAGCGATCCGATCTTGCCGGTGTCCACGGTCGAGTCGGCGTCGATGGTGAGATCGATCTCCGGACGCGACTTATCGCTACACGCTCCCAGCGCGAGGAGGAGCGACGCGGTGACAAGAAGTCGCATCACTGCTGATTCAGCGCTGAGAAGGTGTGATTGGAGGGGAAGCTCGAGCCGCGGCTCGAAAATCCAACTCCGAGGCCGACGCCCAGCCCCACTCCCACCGCTACCACGCCCACCGCCGTCCACAGCCACCACTTTTTGTATACGGGTGTAGGTGCGCGTTCGATCGGTTCCTTCAAAATGAGCTCGGCATTCCCATTCTTCGAGGAATCCGTGGGTGGATTCACCGGCGTGACTTTCTTCGGTCCAGCTTCCGCCCGTTTCTTGAGCGCCGCATCGATCTCGGCGAGCACGCTCCTCGCCTCCGGTACCAGTGGCGAATCGGGATCGGCTTCCAAAAATCCCGCCAAGCTTTCGCGCGCGGCGTCGAGGTTCTCGAGCTTGCGTTCGCACTGCGCGATGTTGAGCAAGAAGGCCGGCCGGCCGGTCAGCGAGAATCCTTTTTTGAATTCGGCGAGCGCGGCGTTATAGCGACCGGCGCGATAGAGATCTTCGCCCGCTTGAAAATGAAGACGCCCCACCTTCTCGTTGGTCGGATCGGTATTCGCGAACGCAGATCCTCCCAGCCAAAGGACCAACGCGAATAGGGTGCAGAGCTTGGTCATGAACCAATTATATTCCTTAATTACACTGTACTTGTAGGGTGTTGAGGATGGTGTCGTTGTTGCCAAACGAAACCGGGGTGCCCGACCATTCGACCGTGTTGTCGGTTCCCAGGCGGTCTACCACGGGATTCGAGTTCTGGGTCTGGAAGCCGGCGCCGACGAGCGGCCCACCGAGCTTCTCCGAGGTGCCCGAGTAGCCATTCGTATAGGTGATCGACAGCGTGCGGAGGCTGGAGAGCCCCGAAGCCGTGTCCCAGTTGCACGAGGTCGATCCCCACAGCCAGGTTTTGGTGCCACCGGTGGGATTGTTGATTGAGACGTAGCCGGTCGCCGGAACCGAGAGATTGGAAATCGTGGTTCCGACGCGCTTGACCTTCCATTGCAACGTCGTGGTGCCGTTACCGTTGTCGACCGTGGAAGAGGCAGTCGCAAACGGAAAGCTTACCCAGCTGATGGGCTGAATGATCAGACTCGCGGTAGCCGCAGTGGTGCCGGTATTCTCGAACACGCCCGGGCCAGCGGTGACCGACAGATTGGCAGTAAAGACACGGGGGTTAGTGAGTTCCGCCAGGCTCCAATTCCCAGGGTTTCCAGTTGGATCGTCGCTGTGAAATGGAACCATCGGAATGGTGATCAACTGCGCGGTCGACACGCCACTGGCGAAGGTGAGATCGCCCGATTGCCCAGTGTAGTCGTGACCGGCGGTGGCGGTGTCGCCGCCCGCGCCAAGCGTCCAATGAACGCGGAGGTCGCCGAGGAGAGTGCCAGTGCGGGTGATGGCGAGCTGCTGCGTCGCGTTCGAGCGGAATACGTTGGTGGTCGGCGCAAACGAGAGCGCATCCGGCCCATCGACGGTGACGTTGGCGGAGTTGGCGGCCTGGCCGTTCTGCGGCTGCAGGTCGAGGATGAAGGACGAAATGGTGCTTCCGTGAGTCACCGGAATGTTCGGAATCACCTTGGTGGTGTCGCCCACGGCGAAGACCATGTCGCCACATTGCAGCGCGCTCGCGCAGGTGTTCGGATTGGCGCCGCGCACCGTCCAGTGGACCACATCCTGCTCGGAGATGTAGTTGGCGCGGATGACCTCGACGTTGGCCAGCGAGGACTGCGTCGTGAGCACGTCGTAGTTGGTGTACTGATAATAGAAGACCACCTGCGCCGCGATGGTGACGGTGAACGAGCTAGGGCCCGAGATGGTGACGCCGTTCGGGCTCGACAGCACGATGGTGAACTGCTTGTCGAGTGGCGAGTGAACCACATTCGAGATGGTGATGGGCTTGTCAAACGCGTCGTTCGCCGCCCAGGTGAGGGTGCCTGAAACGGGCGCGCTGAAATCGGTTCCCAGCACTGCGCCACCGCCGCCGGTGCCGTTTACGATCTGGTACTGCACCGACGCGGTTTGACTGGTGTCGCCCGATCGCGAGATCGGAAAGCTGAGCGAGTTGTTCGGGTAGGCCGCGGTCGCGGGCGATGCCGACACGATTGGGGTCGCTTGCATGGTGACCATCGTCTGCATGATCGACGAGAACGTTGCATTCGGCGAAGGGCTGTCGAGCGAGACCCAAAAACTCTTGTCATTCTTGCCCTGAAGATGAACGGGGATGCTCAGCGTCACGGTATTGGAAGAGCCGAAGTTGACCGTGCCCGAGCTCAAGTCGTAGTCGCCGGTGCCGCTCGAGCCGCCGACGGCGTCGTAGTCGGAGGTAGCGTAATGGACCGAACAGTCCGCGTTGGTTCCACTGCGGTTCAAGACGATGTTGACCAGCGATGCTCCGCCCGGGGCCACGGTGTAGTTCGCCTGTGCGATGCTGATGTGTTCAGTGACCTGGCCTTGCAGACTCGAGACTGCCACCACTTGCGTGCAGCTGTTGCCGTTGCAGCTGGAGGTTTTCGAAAGCGTGGTGCCGAGCTGGCCGAACGAGTTGTCGCCCCAGCAGCTGACCGCGCCGTCTGCGACCGCGCAGCCGTGCGCATCGCCCGCTGCGAAGGTCGGAACGTAACCGGCGAGGCCGATGACCATGGTCGGGTTGGCGGTCTGACCACCGAAGCTGGTGGAGTTGCCGAGCTGGCCGGAGAAATTGTAGCCCCAGCAGTAGAGCGCGCCGCGATAGGTGGCGCAGCTGCTCCAGTGGCCGAGCGAGATTGAACTGGTGTCGTTCTGCAGTGGATTAACCGAAACCGGCGCGCCGCTGGTCGTCACGCTGCTGGTGCCGAGTTGATAGTGCCCGTTGTCTCCCCAGCAGGAGACGCTACCGAACTGAATCGCGCAGGTGTGATCGCCACCGGCGGCGATGGCGGTGACG
>PLXG01000098.1:39102-56239 GCA_003153195.1 Myxococcales bacterium | reverse complement strand
CGTGACCTGCATATGTTGTATGGCGGCCGGACCCTGAATGTTGCCGGTGGTCGCCGTCACTTGGACGCGCTTGAGCGTCGACGAGTTTCCATTGCTGCGCACTTCAAGCACCGAGTTCGCACCTTGCACCGCAGTCGGCTCGCCGATCAAGCCGAGCTCGAGCGGAGCCTTGAGCTCGTGATCCGCGGTCTTGAGCACCTTGTTCGGCGTTTCGATGACCGATTTGGGAAGGTTTCGCTCGCGCAGCGTCTCCTGCAAGAGCGGCGCATGTTGCGTCCGCATCTTGCGAAGCGTGTTGTTCATATTCTGCGTGGCGGTCGTGCTTTGGGTCGTTACAGGCCCAGCCGCAGATGCGAGCTGCGCTGACGAAACGAGAAAACCTGCAAGAATGAGCTCCAGAGTACGTTTCATGGCTAATTGCCTCCGTAGCCCAAACCGTGCAACTGCGGATCCAACGCTCTCGATGACCATCCAATGCCTGCAGGTCTGAAAACTAAAGGGAAATATGAGTCGATGCTGTAGTCGGAGTGGCTAGGCAACCATTCGCCAAACGAGGTCAAATGACCTCGTTCGGGATCTCGCGCATAGAGCTCTTCCCTTCGGCGACACCGAAATTCATGCCGCGTTCGGGCATCGGGAGGTCGAGTTGCTTAAACGCCATGTCTCCAATCACGCGTTCGGTCGAGCGTCTATGACAACTTCAGAGTTTATGTTTAGAATCCTGACAACCTACCGGAGGCAATCATGAGCGTTAGCAAAGGTACGGCAAAGTGGGAAGGTGGTTTGAAGGACGGAAGCGGAGTGATGAAGCCCGCGCATGCAACCGAAGCACGATTTTCATTGGGCTCGCGATTCGAAGGACAACAAGGATCGAATCCCGAGGAACTGATTGGAGCCGCTCTCGCGGGATGTTTCTCGATGGCGCTCACCGTGGCGCTCGAGAAGGCCGGGCTCAAGCCGCGCGCGATCAACACTTCGGCGGACGTCCATTTGGACAAGGATGGCGGAGGGTTCACCATCAGCAAGATCGAGCTCGTGACCGATGCAGCGGTGCCCGGCGCAGACGCGACGCAATTTCAAAATATCGCGACCGAAACCAAAAAGGCGTGCCCCGTATCCAAGGCGCTCGCTGGTACCCAAATCACCCTGCAGGCCAAACTCACCGCTTAAGAGCCTATCCCAGTAGGACTCCCGTCGCCGCGCTTGCTGCGCACCTCGCCTGCTTCGTTGCTCCTCGCTTTCATACCGACGGGTATGCGCGCTCGTCGCGCCTCGCAGTTGAGGTTGCTCGCTGCGCCCGGCTCGGTCCGTCCTACTGGGATAGGCTCTAAAGCAGACGGAGTTTACGATCTCCGTCGGCACTCGCAAAATCGGCTTCATCTTGCTAAAACGCTGACGCATGGAAGAAGCGCAGTCCCAAGGTCTCCCTGCCAACCGAATCGAAGCGCTCTCCGACGGCATTTTCGCCGTCGCGATGACGATCTTGGTGCTCGAGATTCACGTGCCCGAACGCGTGGCCGGCGAGGCCCTGAGTGCGCATCTTTGGATGTTGTGGCCCAAGATTGCGAGCTACGCGATCGGCTTCATCGTAATTGGAACAGTCTGGGTCGGCCATCATATTCACTTCCATTACATTCGTCGGGTTGATCGCGCGCTTTTGTGGATCAATTTGCTGCTGCTGATGAGCGTTTCGTTTTTGCCGTTTTGCGTGGCACTGCTCGGCAGCTACAACGGCGATGCCAGCGCCGCCGCACTTTATGGCGTTGTCGTCGAGGTTGCCTACGGCTGCTTGCTCGCGCAATGGCTGTACGCGACGAAAAGACGCCGCCTGGTGTCGCAAACGCTCGACGAAGGCGTAGTACGCGCTCTGCGCGGTCGAGTCGCCATCGGCATGTACGGCTACGGCGCCGGCATTGCGAGCGCGTTTTTCGCGCCGCGGTTCAGTTTGCTTTTTTACGCCGTCATACCGGTTCTCTATATCGTGCCCGGCCGCATCGACCACCACGTAAAAAAAGATGCCACGTGAAAAAGGGATCATTGGGCTCACTCCGATTCGTACCGGACGCGCCGCAAGCGAGTAGCTAGCTTGAAAGTTCGACGGCGATATTCTTAACAGCCGGTCGGCGCGCTGATCTGTCCCCGGCATGTACACAGTTTCCGGCACGCGAACGCCCCCCGCATTACCGCGATTCGGGACGCGCTGGGGCAGAGCACGCTGCACATGGCCGCGAACTACACGCACCTTGCGGCCGAGCACACTCGCCAGCACGTGGCGAAGATGCCGTCACTCGGACCGACCGAGCCAACGGTTGCAAGTCTCTTTGCAGCTACCGATCGACCCCGAATAATGGCAAGCCGCGCCATGTGCCGCTCAATCCCGAAGTCGTGCGAATTCTCCGACTGTGGCGTGAGCGCTGTCCGAAGACCGACGAGGGCTTGGTGTTCCCGTTTCGCGACGGCGAGAACCCGTGGCGAATGAGCGACAAGCACGAGAACCGAGGCTTGCCCGCGGCCCTGAAGGCTGCCGACGTGCACGTGCCGAAGCGGCCATTCCACACGCTCCGTCATACGTTCGCGTCGCACTACATGATGAGCGGCGGGAACATCCTCGAACTGCAGAAGCTGCTCGGACACGCCTCGCTTGCGATGACGCAAATCTATGCGCACCTCTCTCCTGATCATCTCGCTGCTGGGATCGCGCGGATGTCGTTCAGATCGGCGGTTGCGACAACGACGGACATTGGGGAAGAGCTGCGAAGGCGAGCGGCGTTGAGCGCGGCTCTTTCAGCGCTGTGAAAACCGGGGGACAGATTCAGAAGTGAGCTCTCGTTGAGCAAGTCGGCTCGAAGGCGTCTGCGACAAAGGAGCGATTGTCACAGAACCGTCTTTCCCGGATGATATCCGCCGCAATTTGTAATATGAATCGTTCATGAACCGTCGATTACTAAGCGCGATCGTTTCGGTGGGCGCATCATGGGCAGTTGGCTGTAACGACTCGGGTGTGCCGACCGCACCGTTGGACGCGGCAGTCGCAATCACCGACATGAGCACTGCCGACGGGCTCAGCTGTTTTTGCCCGCCGCCTAATCACGATCTCTCGGCCTGCACCTCGGTGGTAGTCGCTTGCATTTGAACGCAATTTTGGCGCGCGCGTGGCGTTTGCGCGCCGACGGCGAACGACGTGTCGGCGCAATTTTTCGCTCACTCGCCAACGAGTACGCCACGTATCCTGTGCTCACCATTGAACGTGTTGGCCGAAGTCTCGCACTCGCCGCCGACGAAGAGGATGTGCATGCACGGCTGTGCGAGAAAGCGGCGCGATTCTACGGCGCGCAGGTATCGATGGCGGAGCCTAAATCGCTCAATACGCGTAGCAATTCATTTGAATGGCATATGCAGCTCATCACTCTCGCCTGTTTGAGCGAGACCTGTGCGACTCACTATCTTGAATTCTGTTTGCGCCGTGCGAGTGATGAGTCGTCAAAAAATCTTCTACGGGCGCTTTTACGTGATGAGGTTGGCCATGCGCAGCTCGGTTGGGCACATTTCTCATCGCTGCCGTGGGAAACGCGCGGGCGCATCACAGAGCATCTCGGGGATCTGACTGCTACAACTAAGCGCGCCTGGCACGAACGGGTTGACGAGATTCATGCGACGCCGCTTGCTTCTCATGGTTTTCCCGCCGCCACCGAATGCAAGCAGGTGATCGACGAAGTGCTTGCTGCGATGTCCGATGCGTTTTCTAGGAGGAATTCACCGCCGCGCTCCGATGAGCCTTCAACAGGACGCAGTGCATTTGTGTAATACGGACGATTTTCACAAACGTTAGGAGCCCCTGTGCGGCAGTGGGCAATCGAAGAATAGGCACGGAACGAGGAGTCACCCGACTCCAGGTCCACCGGGAGGTCCACGGACGGTTGCATCCGCGGCACCTCGATCACGTAACGGTGGAGAATTTCCAGTGAGCCCGGACAGATTTGAACTGTCGACCAACGGCTTAAAAGGGGACTTTTACCGTCGGTGAGCGTCCGGGGTGCTCGGACGTTTGATCGCGTTCTCCGACGGTAAAGTACATGTCCGACAAGATCGGGGTCGGACGGTCTCGGACGCTTGCGGACGATGCGGCCAACGTACAGGCGACGTACGGGATAAGATGGGAGAGATGAAAAAGTCCGACATCACCGTGGTCCTCAGGCGAGGGGAAGAAGCGTTCAAGCTCTGCAAGCTGATCTTTGCACTCTCGTTTGTTTCCCCTGGAGGAGGACTGTCGCGCACGAGAAACCTCAACAAAGACAAGGTTTCTCTCGATCGACCGGCACTCTGGGAGAGTCGAATCTTAGGCGTGTTGAAATCCGACGTGATAGTCCAGCTCGTAGGGATTCGAAACTGTCCGTCTTCCCAGTAGTGCGAGCATTTGGAACGTATTCGAGGTGTCGACCGCCTGCTCTCGCAAGATCTTTTCAACATCGGGGCGCGTGGCCGGCGGAAGTCTCACTTCAAAGAATGGAAACAAGACTTTTGATCGATAGATTTCATTGCGGCGAGGGAACGAAGAGATCGCCGGTAGGTGCGTTCGCGACTTGAAATCGTCCGAGTAGGAGAAGATGTATTCTTCTCCTTCTTTCCGCAGGGTACCCACCAACAGTCGATCGTCATTTTGAAGTTGGACGTAAAGATCCAAATGCTCGCCAGTATCGGGCGAGAACTTGTCGTCGTCACCTTCCCCCGGACCTCCCCACGAACGGAAGGCCGCGAAGAATTTCTTGAGGATATCTGTCGGCAAAACCTACCGCCCTTCAGTCTTCAAGATATTGATAAGTCTACCATGCCGATATCGCAAGAGCTCGGCGATATACTCAAGTCTGCGACGAGAAAATAGATTTTTAAATCCCCTATGTAGGAGCAACTCCCCCTTTTGTGGCGTGAAAGCGGCAACTACGTCCCTCATCGCGGGACCGTATTTAGGGTCACTGACCATATGGGCAAACACGTCAAAGTGGTTAGGCTGCGTTTTAGATCGAATGCCAATCAGAGGCGTGGATCGATCGGCGTACGATTCAACGGTCTTCTGCCTGGTTCCGGCGGCATCTGACGCAGCGAGCGCCGCGTCAGAATGGTTCCAGAACAGTCCCCGGGCGGTATCAAAAATGGGTGAGAAACGAGGCGGCGTCTGCTTTCTGGCGTTTTCGACTATACCCCAGTTTTTCGGGTGCCGATCATTGGCCCCAATCAACGCATCGAATGCCATCATGCGGGCGAAACCGTCTCTCAGCGCGGACAGGATTCCCTTCGCGCCGGCAGATACGTCTTCAAGCAAGTTGTCGACGATATCGACTGTGTAGAACTCCCATTCGCGTTTGACCTCGCGACGGATGTCGCTCTCGTGCATCCCGAAGTAGCGCGCCGCCAGCTCAATGCCGTGAGTCAGGGATTCTTCGGCATCTCGAAGGAAGTAACGGGACATAAAACGGACGTCGGGTTGAGGGCTTGGGGCGTCTTCGATAACCACGAGTCGACCACGCGCCACCTTCAACGGCAGAATCCTGCCAATCTCGGCAATCAGAAACTCCGTCGCGCATTCCCTTGGGCCGTGCTTCGCCGCCCCTTTTGCAATGTACGCCTCAGAAGATCCGATGAACTCAATAAAGTCTTTCGGTGCGGCGCCGCCGATCGATCGAACCCTGGCGTCCAGAATGTCGTAGTTGCCGTCGAGAACGGGAATGGCAGCCATATTCACGTCGCCGTTACGGAGACGCTTATCTATTCGCCTTGTCCCCAGTCGTCCTCTGAGTGGCACCGTTCGATCATTTATCACGAATGGCGTTCTCAGGCTGGCAGCAATCGCACCACGAAATAAACGTTTCGTAGCGATTCAACAGGGTGCGTCTTGACTCCGCGCCGTCGACCGCGCATGGTCGATCTACGGGGCGCAGCGACTAGCTATCGCCAAAAAACGCCGACTCTCCTCGACTCCACCCGGTTGCTTCACCCTCGAGGAAAACTGAGCCGGGAGATCGGCACGTGATATGCGCCTTGAAATAGTTGAAGAGGAGAGTCGCAAGCGTGAGAGGGATAGGCACAACGCTAGCGTATCGCTAACGAGACTTTTTGACGATCAACTCGCCGACGTCCACGTCCAGCGCGTCCGCGATCTTCGCGAGCCATTTCAGTGTCGGTGATCGCTTTCCCGCCATGACTTCCCAGTAATGCGATCGAGCGACTCCCGCTCGATCCGGCAGATGGGATGCGGCAATACGCTTCTCCCGCGCCACACGCTTAATCCTGCCGACGACTCTTCGGTGCAGCTCGTCCATCGCGATCAACGACGAGCGTAGGAGTTGTCCGACTTAACGGAGTCCTGTATACAGGACCATCCTCAGAACAGTGATGAAACGATATGTGTGACGCCGAGCCACGGGAAAACGTAAACAGCAACGGGAGTGCATAGTGTGCAAGCACGAAGCTTCGATGTACTTTCTCATTGCTGCGACGCTCGCGGTTTCGTCATGTCGGGACAGTTCGCCGCTGCAGCAGATGAGCACCGACGCGGGAAATGATCTCAGTACAGTCGGATCTAGTGGCGATCTCGCGGGCACTGCAGCACAGAGCGATCTGTCATCGGCATTCGACATTTCAATTCCCCCGGATATGGCATGTGGTGGGACGAATCATGGATGCAGCGGCCAATGCGTTTCGAATAGTGGCATCGATCATTGCGGTTCCTCCTGCACGCCGTGTGTGCCGCCCAGCAACTCAACCGCCAACTGCGATGGGACGACCTGTGGGTTCACTTGCAACGTGGGTTTCTATGCGAGCAATGGAACTTGTCATGACTGCTCGACTTGCGTGGCGGGCCAATATGTCGGCGCAATATGCAGCTCTACCACCGACACAACCTGCCCCAATTGCACACCAATTCCACATTGTGTGACCGAGACCTGCGCCAGCAATTCAGACCAGACCTGCACAACTTGTCACAGCGGCTACTACGTCGCTGGCGGAGGATGTTCACAGTGCGGATCGATCGCGAATTGTGCCACCGTGACGTGCACCGGTAATTCCAACCAGTCCTGCACAAATTGCAATAGTGGGTACTACGTTAGCAGTGGAACGTGCTCGGCCTGCACCTCCATTCTGAACTGTGCCACCGTGGCTTGCAGCACCAATTCCAATCAGACCTGCACGAGCTGCAACAGCGGCTACTTTGTTAGCGGAGGAACCTGCTCGCCGTGCACAGCGATCAGCAATTGTGCTGCGGCAACCTGCTCCACCAACTCCGATCAGACGTGCACGACCTGCAACGGCGGCTATCTTCCTTGCGGGAACGGCTGTTGCACAGCCCTAGCGATCTCTGCGGGCGGCGATCACACATGCGCCCTCACTTCTGCCGGAGGCGTTGTGTGTTGGGGCGACAATCTCGCTGGTCGCCTTGGCAACAATTCAACAACTGCAAGCAGCATCCCCGTGAATGTCTCAGGGCTTGCTTCTGGCATCACGGCGATCTCCGCAGGCTCTGGGCATACGTGCGCTCTAACATCCGGAGGCGGTGTTCTCTGCTGGGGTGTAAACAACGTCGGTCAGCTTGGAAATAACACGACCACCAATAGCAGCGTTCCCGTTAGCGTCTCCGGTCTCAGCAGCGGCATCATCGCCATCTTGGCGGCTGACGGCGATCACTCGTGTGCTCTGCGGTCCGACGGAAGGCCCCTGTGCTGGGGCTATAACGGCTACGGCGAGCTTGGGGACAATTCAACAAACGACAGTCACGTCCCGGCACTCACAACCGCCGCCGATGTAACATCCATTTCAGGAGGAGGTGGCCATACCTGCGCTACCGAGTTCGGCGGCGTCATGGGGGTTGCTGTTTGCTGGGGCTACAACCATGAGGGTGAGCTAGGTAATGGTTCAACCACCAACAGTAGTGTTCCGGTGATTGCCTGGGGTTCCGGCATCTCCGCAGTCTCTGCTGGTTCTGTGCACTCGTGCGCCCTCACCTCGAGTGGGGCAGTCCTCTGTTGGGGCGGAAATTCCGTTGGGCAACTAGGCAACAACTCAACCACGGACAGTCACGTCCCTGTCGTCACGTACGTTTCTGGGGTTACTGCCGTCTCCGCGGGCGGCGCGCACTCGTGTGCGCTAACCTCTGGCGGAGCCGTCCAGTGCTGGGGACAGAACGAGTCTGGTGAGCTCGGCAACAACTCCACGACGGACAGCAGCGTTCCGGTGAATGTCTCCGGTATCACTTCCGGCATCGCAGCTATTTCCGTCGGCGCAAATCACACATGCGCTCTCACTGCTGGCGGGAACGTCCTCTGCTGGGGAAATAACACCTATGGTCAGCTTGGCAATGGCTCAACGATCGACAGTCATATCCCTGTTAGTGTCTCGCCCTGAAGGTAGGCGAACACAATTAGCATTGACCTGCACGCTGCTGCGGGTATCGTCGAAAACGGGCAGCTGAACGACTGATCATCGTTGAGTGGGCGCCGTTACCGTACCCCGGTCGCGCCAGCCCGGTTTCTCTCGACGGGGTGCAAGGGGTACGGAATGCTCGCCAAAAAAGCAAAGCGTTCGAAACGCGCAAAAGGGCGGACACGTCCGCACGACGGAAAGCGCGGACCGCGGCCATGGGGAGACATCAACGGCTTCGAGATAGCCATCGATGCGGCAATTGATCTGCTTGCCTTGCTGGTGGCTTTCGAGCGACTGACCGGCCAACCGAGGACGGAGCGGCTTTTCGCGGAGCGAATGAAGGAAATTTGCACGCGTGAGGAGTTTTGCACAAAGTACCCAGTCAATTTGGAAGAGCGAAAGGAGCATCCCGAGCTCGTTGAGATTCGCCGGAATATTTTTCGAGCCGCTTGCAATTGGATGGGGCCACTCCTTGATATCGATAGGTCGGAGAACCCACGAGGCGAAGTCCGAGGCTTGCTGTACGGCAGGTTTCTCGACGGCATTGGGCCAGATGTCGCCCGCCGAAATTATCTCGCGCGTGAAGTGAGACGGCTGGATGAATCTGTTTCGATGAAAGGCAAGACACAGGCGGAGCGGGACCAGCTCATTGCCGAAAGGTTCAAACTCGGCAACGAGAGTGGCGTCCGGTTGCTTCGAAAGCCCCCTGCGCTCAAGAACCGGTTAACCCTCAAAGATGTAGAACCGCGCGTTCTCAAATAGAAAACTCCGCACGTATTAAAGACCCTCGTTTAATACATAACTCGCTGAATTGACGGCAGTTATTGGCGTCGTTAGGGTGTTCTTTGAGGCACCCAATGATGACCAAAACGAAATTCTCAGCGCATCAAGTTAGAGAGTTGAGTGTAGCGGCGCTGGCGTCGCCGAAGTCCGTTCGTCGTGTTCTCGATGGAGAACCGACGCGCGAATTGACTCGGCTACGCATTGAGCGGGCTGCACGCGAACTCGGCCTAGAATTGCCATCGCCCGAAAGAGGCGGGCGATGAACGGCCTTATCGATGTTGAGGCGATCGCCCAGAAGGCGGCCGACGTCGCGGTGGCCAAAGCGGAAGAGCAATGGAGCGCGAAGCTTGAGGCGCTCCTTCAGCGCCGCGCGGAACCGCTGAAGCCGCTGCACGAGATCCTCGGGTGCTCACCCGCCGCCGCTCTCAAAAAACTGGAGCGCGACAAGAAGGCCGGCGGGAATCTGCACGCGCTCGGCGTTCGGATGCCGAACGGCCGGCTGCTATTCAAATCATCCGTCGCCGAGCAGTACTTCGGAGCACGGAAATGAAAAAGCAAATCGGAGTGGACAGAGCGGCCGCGCTCTCGGAGATTGTGCTGCGTCTTTTTGACATTCGGGAAATCGCCGATCTGATCGATCAAATCGGCGACGAGCAACTGTGCGTGTTTTACTCGTGCGTCTGCACTCGCGCCCTTGAAATTGCCGCGGGACGCAAATGATTCCGCTTCGCACCGCGCTCATTTTCGATATTGCTCGGCGGGCGGGCCTGGATTTTTTACGGGGTTCCGCAGACGACAAGAAAGTTATTCGGTGTGTAGAGGCCGCTAGTCACAGCAACGGGGATAAACATCCCAGCGCCTGGCTGCACGGACCGACGAACAGCGGCGGTTGTTCTGCCTGCGGAGCGAGATGGAGTGCGAAGACCTTTGCTGCTGCTGTCGGTGTCGATTGGTCGGCGCTGTTAGATAGATCCGAAAGTGCTCCGGCAAAATCGATCTCACGTATAGCGCCTGCTCCGCCGCCGCCACAGCGAATCCTTCCGAGTGAAATTGAAGCACTGTGGTCCGCGTCGCGTGCCGTTGACGCGACCCAAGTCTTTCCAGCTGAGCAGGACCTGCGCGTTGCATTCTATCTTTCGGCTCGAAGGTGGTTTGCTCCGGCGCTGGCGGCACTGGATCTCATTCGTGTCACGCCGATTCCATATCTATACGACTGGCCGAGTTGGTGGCCAAAGTCTTGGGCTTCGTCTTGGCGGCTGATCACGCGCGGCTATGATGCCGCGGGGAATATTGCCAGTGTTCATGCTCGTTCGATCATACCCGGTCAGACTCCGAAAACACGATGGCCGAAAGGGTTTCCAGCCGGCTATCTGTTTGCCGATCGGCGCGGTGTCGCGCTGCTGCGAGGAGACACGGGTGAGATAGATAAGATCTTAATAGTCGAAGGTCTTAGTGATCTGATCGCGATGTCGCTTGCCGTTGCGGATGCGCAACGCTCGCACGCAATCCTCGGTATCACGGCGGGCGCCACCAAAACTCTCCGAGAAATCCGTTGGCCGAACGAGTTGCCGATTGTCATAGCGACAGATCACGACGATGCAGGAGAGCGGTATGCGGCTGACCTCCGCGAGCTACTCCCTTCGAATGTTCGCACACTCCGTACGCGTCGACCGGACAACCTGCGCGCAGTGCTCCAATGAGTGCACCGAAGATCGACATCGCTGATCTTTATCGAGAGCGACGCGATGTCTTGGAAGCTGTCGACAGCGCGGTCAGTACGACGATTACTAATTTACCCAAACATGAGTTGAGCGAATCGACGCCACTGTCTGTTGTTGATTGCTTGCGTTCAACGTCGTTCTCGACACCTCAAAAAACATTTTCGACCGGCTTCGCAGATCTAGATGCGCTGATCTGCGGCGGTGCGAAGGCTCGTCAAGTCCTCACGGTTGCCGCCCCGACCGGCAGCGGAAAAACCGGATGGGCGACGAGCATTGCACTGAACATGGCGCGGGCAAGCGTTCCGATTCTGTTTGTTACGACAGAAATCGACGACGAAGAGCAGGCTGCGCGCTTCGGAGCGATCGCCTGTCGCGAGTTGGGACAGAACGTGACGCCAGATGATTTTCTCTCGAACCGAGTCCCAGCGAGTTGTGCGGTCGCTCGCTTGGATGGACTGCCGATCTATCTGCTCAATCTGGACGAACCGACTACCGACGCATTTGTAATCATCGCGGCGCACGCAAAGACGATCGCCGCAGCGCACGGAGCGATGCCAGTTATCTTCATCGACTACTTACAGGTTCTCGCGGTCGAAGACGAAGAACATCGAAGACTATCCGTAACACAGGTGTCGACACGGGCTCGTCGGCTCGCTCGCGATCTCGACACGGCGATCATCGCGATATCGAGCGTCAGCCGCGCCTACTATGGCAGGAACCGGAAGAAGGCGAGCGACACGGGTGAAGAAGACCCGATCGATTGGCTTGCTGCGGCAAAAGAGTCTGGCGACATCGAATACAGCTCGGCGGTTTTCTGTTACCTAGACACGGCTGCTGAAATCACCCTGCTCGACGAGAGTCTGTCACGCCTTATTGTGGCCAAAAGTCGTCGTGGCCGTCGCGGATTCGTCGGTCTGAGGTTTCATGGTCCGTCAGGGCATTTTCGGGCGGCTTCCGAATCGGTCGAGGCCATGCGTCCCACGAAGGCCAACGGACCATGCGATCTTGACCGTGTGCTCGAATATCTTCGCAAACACCAAGTTGATCCCCCGACGAAGGAAAAGGTGCGCGGATCGATCAAAGGCGTTGGTGTGCAACGAGTGAGCGATGCGATCAAAATCGGCCTCGACGAAGGTCTAATAGAAGAACGCAAGGTCGAAGTCGTAAACAAAAGAGGATCGCTTCGACCAAAGACAGTGCTCGTTATCCCCGATTCAATATCCAAGGAGGGCGCCGATGTCTGAGCCCGTCGCGCCGACCGACGGAGTCGGACGAAGTCCGTCGGCCCTAGAGCCTGATGTGACTTCTGAGGCCGACCAGCACCCTATAAGGGTGCGTCGGCGTCAGAGTCAGGCTCACCGCGACTCGATTTACGTGAAGCGCACAACGAGTAGTGGCGAAGGGAAAAGCGACGATGGCCTATAAAGACCTGGAACAGCGCCGCGCGTACGACCGTGAGTACAAACAGATTCATCGTGCGGGCAGTAGTCAAACCCCTGGTCAAACCCAATTGCCAACGTCGTTCCGCCTGCGAACCGCGACTGACGTACTCGAACTGTTACAGGAACAAGTTGCGGCAGTGCTCGCTGACGAAGCGGTCACCACGTTAGAACGTGCGCGAGTCATTGGCTTTCTAGCTGGCATAGGCCTGCGCGCAATCGAAGCAGGTGACTTAGCTGCCCGGTTGGAAGCAATGGAATCAGTTTTGAAAGATCGAAAGGCAAACGCGCAATGAACGATCGGGCAATCAAAGCTCTGTATGATCAGCTGAAGCCGCGAGAGCGTGTGCTACTCACCCTCGAAGCAATGGCGCGAGAGGATCACGTCGAAACAGATCGACTGAAGCGAAGCACTCCACAAAAAAAATATATGATGATCGACTGGGAAGTGACGGAGTTATGGGAAGCTACGTTCAGTCGGGCGGTGGCGTTCCTGCTGCTGTGGCACCAGCCATTTTGGCAATACACGTTTGCGGTCGCTCGCGTCGCAAGCGACACCGACAGAGACATAGGGCTAGATCATCTCGCTGACGCAGTAATAGAGCTCAAAGCGATCTACGCGGCCTTCACTCGCTTTTGTCGCGGTGTCGGACTTTCGCCAGACGTATTCTTTCGTGCCTGGCTTCGCCCCATCATTCCTGAGCTAGAAATTGTCGCAGAAAAGCTTGCCGCGATACCGGACGATCTCAGCGCTGAAAAGGAGCAGGAATTTTACGAAGTCTTTTGTCGAGACTGGCCGAGCAAAATTGACGAAACCGAAGCGAACACAGGGCCGCTGACAGTATGACATCGGTGTGTGCGGAGGCGCGAAAGGCAGGCACGAGTCAGGCCAACGGCTCAACAAGCCGCTGGTGCCGTCGGCAAGCGTGCGGAATCTCTGATCGCGCTGATCGGGTACGTCGCCAGTACGTGGCTGACGACCAAGTCCGTGGGAGTGCAGCGGAACCGGCAATGACGGGGGGCGTGATCTCAGTGAGAACTGCAGATCCTTGTGTCTGGAGTGCAAAAGGCCGTAGCGCCAGTCACGGGACAGCAGTCACTGTCTTGGGTGCAGACGACTCCCTGAATATTGCAGCATTGGTAAACACCGGGGCTCGTCTTTGTGCAGTGAAGATCGCAGCAAGTCAATTGCTCTGGGATACATCCCATCTGCGCCTCTCTGCATTGAGGCGGCGGATACATGTCATCGGTCTTCAGATCTGGAACTGGACGATCGTACATATCGCTGAATGGTGCCGGGCTTGCGTCGGTCATGTCAGCTGGAGCGGATCCGTCACCGCCACAGCCAGCGATGACAATCAAAATCATCAGCGCGATTCGCATCTACCGTACTCGCTTTCCGATTCGTTGCCTTCCGATTTCTCTGGCGAGATCAAGTGCAGCTCCCGGAAATCGATTCTCTGCGAGGAAGCTGAACTTCTTGCTTGGCTCTTGAATCTGTTCGCATGGCACTGCGCCGATCCCTTTTCTCCACGAGAACTTATCGGCGGATTCAAGACAGACTACAGCGCAATATTCTTCGCGCAGCATCACGCCGAAGGAATTCGGCGCATCAACCTTCATGCGTACGAAGGCGTAGCCGTCTTTGATATCAATCAATTCCCTGTCAGAGAACTTCGCCATAGTCGGCGCCTTCAACTGCTCAAGGATTGGTTTTTCGGCATAGTAGACGGCATTTTTTCCGAGTTCTTCAGGGGACGGGAAGTCGTTGCCGGTTGCGTAGCCTGGCAGCTTCTTCTCTTCCGGCTCGGGCATCTTTTGAGCTGGCGGCCGGCTACATCCGATCAAAAGCACCACGAGTCCGAATCGCATGTAGCCGCCCTCCCGTTGTCAGACGAAATAGAATATCCCTTCGCGCGGCAAATAGTCCTGTGACATTTTGTCGCGCCATTCAATGCTTGACAAATACGGTTTCAATGTGTATTGATAGTTGTATGGAGATGTTGCCATGACTCACCAGGACAGTGCACTATCTTCAGCGGTGGCCCGTAAACCTCATAAACCGAAGCGCGGGGAAGACGTTCGCATGCAACTCATCTTTCCTGGTGAATTGGTCGAACTTGTCGATCGCTACGCCGAGAAGATGACCGCAGACAATCGCTTCGGCAGGCCGGCTACCCGTACCGATGCAATGAAGGCACTCGTGGTCGAAGCGCTCAAGGGTCATAACCTCATCAAGTAGCGCACCGGGCTAAGTGAGCCCGCGCGATCAGGCTGACCGGCCGTATCCGATACGGCGCAATTGAACGACAAGGCCCACGTGTGCCTTGTGAGTAGGAGAGATGTACCTATGGGTCACATCGTCACGCGTGAACTGAAGAACGGGAAGGTCGCCTATTACGCTCAATACACCGAGCACGATGGACGGCGCGCATCGAAGGCGACAAAGGCCAAGGACGGGGACGGCGCGCAGAAGTGGCTTGCCAGAGCGGAGACGCGGGTCGCGGCTGGACTTCCTGGCGATCCGAAGGCGGAAGCTCGTGCGAAGGGTGAAGCTGAGAGGACGCGAAAGGATGCAGAAGAGGCTGCCAGCAAAGCGCGGCTTACTCTTCGTCAGCTCTGCGAGAAGTTCAAAGCCGAGTACCAGGCCGACGTGGCTGACCTTCCGCACTACCGCCGGCAAGCGTGGAGCGTCCTCAAGTGCCACGTGCTCAACCCGAAGATCGCCGATCGGGATGTGAACGAACTCCGACGCGTCGATATTGTGAACTTGCGCGATGACCTCAAGAACAACGACCGGTCAGCGTTCATCATCAGTCGCGCATTGAGGCAGCTGGGACGCGTTTTCAATTGGGCGATCGAGAAGGAACTGATCCGCGAGAATCCCGCCGCTCGCGTCAAGAAGCCGAAGACAGGCGGCAGCATCACGTTCTACACGTCGGCAGAAGTGGCGCGACTGCTCGCATGGACAGCCGAGAACGATTCGGAGCTGCACCCGATCATCGCATTCGCGTTCTATACCGGGTGTCGGCGTGGAGAGATTGCGGCCGTGCAGTGGTCGGACATCGATTGGGCCGGCGGGCGCATCATCATTCAGCGATCGTGGACCCGGAACGCGCGTAAGTCAGGCAAGCCGGTGATGCTGAGTCTGCACCCGCACCTCCATTCGATCCTCGACGCGTACCAGAAGCGAACGAAAGGGGAGGGCAATGCGATCGTCTTCCCAGACCCAGCAACCGGCGAGATGCGGCGGAAGTACGGACTGCGCGCCACCAGCACCACGGATAAGATCGGAAGCACCTGGGGACTGTTTGAAGCGATTGCCGGTGCGAACGCCGAGAAGAAGGACGGCGAGCAGGCCATTCGAAAGTTCCGCTTTCCTTGGCACAGCTTCCGTCACACGCACGCCACGAATCTGGCCGAGAACGGGGCTGGGCTCACGGCGATTCGGGACGCGCTCGGTCAGAGCACTTTGCACATGGCCGCGAACTATACGCACCTTGCGGCGGAGCACACTCGCCAGCACGTCGCGAAGATGCCGTCGCTCGGGCCGATCGCGCCGACTGTTGCCAGCCTAGACGAAGCACGGCGCAAGCGACGCTCAGGCGACGAGAACGGGACTGCGTACGCTGTCGCAGAACCATACGCCAAGGAAGCCACGTGAGAGCAGCGGTTTCGTCGCAAGTGCTTTTCGGAAGTGATCGCCGACATCCAACGGACTGATGAGCAGTAAGAAGTGGCGCGCCTTGCTCTCAGGATCGATCTTGTCAGGGCCTGCCTTCCAGTCGATGGTCGCTTGAAGCTCGTTGGTGGTGAAGCTTGCGTTGTCGATCCCCCCGACGGCTCCGAGGGCTCCACGTTTGTCTCTGAAGCCGTGAACGATCTGGAACAGGAGATCGGGCTGTCCAGATCGCTCGATCTTGCCGTCAGTATAGTCGCGACCGCCCTTGGGCTGCATGGGGCCGACCTCGTGCGGGACCGCCTCGGTTCTCTCCAGAAATTGGGCGAGCTTTGTCAGGAACCAGAGTTCCTCCTCCTCCGTGCACTGGGACTCATACCCTTCGACGGAAGTGCTCACTTGATGGGGTTGCGACAGAGTGGCCATCCTAGCCGAGCCAACAGAAGTGACCGTCACGGCAAGTTCATCGATTTGCTGATCGCCTACGGTCAGGCTCTTAAAATGCATTGCCTCGCCGGGCAGCACTTGCATTGGAGAGTTGGGATCAACCTTCACATCATCGGCCACTATGTTTCCAGCGAGTGTCCATGGGATCTTCTTTCCGCCGCCACGAATGAATAGCCCTGGTCCCACTCCAACTACGTTGGCGTTTCGCGAAAGGCCCGTCGCGTCGAGAATCCTATCGGAGCGCCCTGCGGCCACGTCTCCGAACGTCGCTTGGCCTGGGGGCCGCTTCGGCTTCTTCCCCTTCTTTCCCTTGCCTCGCTTGTCTTTCGACATGGCTCACCGCCAATTGTGATCACTAGAATTAGTCGTCATCAACGTACCGGCGACGTACGGAGCGAAATCATCTCGGACATCAGAAGCGCGAAAACGAAGTCAACCAGCGGAAACAATTCAGTGAGCCCGGACAGATTTGAACTNNCTCTACCAGCTGAGCTACGGGCCCGGTGAGCGACGGGTTTGGTAACACGCGTGAAGCCGCACGTCAACGACTGTCCGCCGCTTGATCTCCGCGGACGAATTGCGCATCATTTCCCCGCGGTTCTGTTCACACACCCAAAGGAGACATCCATATGGCAAAGGCAAAGGCGAAGGCGAAG